>DVJD01000044.1 GCA_018710785.1 Candidatus Fimimorpha excrementavium | reverse complement strand
GCTGATTATTTTTTCTGTACGGTGCGAATTTTGCAACACCCCCGGCTATCCTTCCTTTATCTTACCACAAACTGACAGTTATGAACCGGATTCTTTTTCAAAATTTCTTCAAACATCTCCTCTGCCTTTTTCGTCTCTCCCTTGCCCAGGCAGCCCAGCCCCAGCATGAAGCGGCAATGGATCTTATTTTTCTCATTGAGATCCTCGTCGAAAATCAGAAGATCCGGCAGGGATACGGCAAAATAATCGATTTTGAAATCGTCAAACATATGGCGGCTGCCGTAATCGATGAGGCAGTTGAAGCGGCTCATGGCCTCGTCTCTGCGCTCCAGTTTCAGAAGGGCCATACCCTGATAGTAAATCATTTCCGGCGGCTGGTCGTTGTAATACATCATGCCGGCCGGTTCCGACAGACCTTCCGATGCCCGCGTCCAGCACGCCTTTGCCTGTTCCCGTTCACCCAGGCCTTCGTACGCGCATCCCATGTAATAATAAATATTATTTTCCTGGGCGCCGGCCAGCTTTCCTTCTCCCAGGTTGTGGGGATAAGAACCGGCAGCCTGCTGCAGATACGTCAGCGCGTTTTCATACGCTCCCTTTTCCAATTCCTTCTTGGCCAACTCCGTCAATGCCAGCAGATACTGGGCAGGCACTTTTCCTTCGCCGCCCTCCCACGGATGGAACTTTCTATCGGCAATGAGCTGCAGGGCCGTTTCATGATGGCCGGAAAGATTCTGCAGGGTCACATATTCCAGATATAGATCATCCCGGAACTTCACCTGCTCCATATGGGCTTCCAAAAGCGCCAGGCGCTCCTCCACAGATACATTCATTTTTTTATACAGCTGATCCAATTCCATCAGAACCCTGGCGTCAGACTCATCCAGATGGTACGCCTTTTCCAGTGCAGTTCTGGCCTTCTCCGGCGCGTGCTCTTTGTTGTAGTAAGCGATGGAAAGATTCCGGAATACTGTGGGAAACGTGTCATCCAGCGCCGCCGACTGCTCCAGACAGGAAATGGCATCGCCGTACTGCTTTTTGTCGTACCAGAGAATGCCGAGATAGTACCATGCCTTGGCATCCATGGGACGCAGCTCTGTGGCTTTTTCCAATGCCAAAATATCCTCCAGGCGATAGGGGAAACAGTAGCTGCTGTCCGTCTTTTCCGCCGTGCCAAAGGACGCTTCCGCCGCTTCCATATTGCCCTCCTGCCACTGAATAGATCCCATATGATACCAGATCAATGGATTTTTCTGTTCAATCATGGACAGCAATTCCCTGCCCTCGGCAAACAGTCCTGCTGCTTCATAGTCCAGTGCCAGTTCCAGCAGGGTATGGGCGTCCTTCTTGGTGAGAGCCATAAACGCATCCCGCTCCGACTCATCATGCATGAGGAACCAGCGCTCCAGATGGCTCACAAAATCCAGCCGGTCAATGGCCAGGGATTCCTCCAGCCAGCGCTTTGCCTCCTCTGCCCGTCCCAGGTGACGCAAAATGGCGGCTTTCAGCCCTCTGGCTTTCATGTGATGCCAATTGCGGATCAGAGACGCTTCCACATGCTCCAGGGCTGTCTTCCACTGTCCCTTTCTCACATCCAGACAAGCCAGCTGATAAAATCCCGCATCCTGCCATGCACCGTTCCACACGGACTTATAGAAAGCATCATAGGCTTCTTCCCGCTTTCCCTGATATTTGAGGGAAAGACCCAGATTGTAATGGGGTTCTCCGTCATAGGGATTGGGGTTGGAACGAGTGATCTTCTCCACCGCTTTCCGGAAATACCCTTCGCTCTCGGCAAATTTCCCACGGCGCAGCAGCAGGCTGCCGTAAGCATTGTTCAGACGAATATCCGTGGGATCCTTCTTCAGCCCCGCCAGGTAATAATCCGCCGGTTCATAGGTGGCATGGCGGTACTGTTCCAGATGCTTTCCGTAGAGGAAGAAATCTTCCAGCGAATCGATCTCTTCGGGCATGGGCGCCGGTTTGGCTGCCTCGGGAATTTTTTCCAGCTTTTCTTTCTCTTTTTGACCAGATACCAGAAGGGTTCCCTGCTCATCAAAGACACGGATCACATAATCCTCTTCTGCGCCGTTCTCCGTCAGAACAAAGGTATCCTCCAGCACCTGATCCGGGGCCAGATTTACTGTTTTTTCGTAGCAGCATTCTCCCAGACAGGTGACCTCCACCCGGGCATTGGGATAGCGGCCCGTCATATAGACCGTGAGAGATCCCTGCTTCTCTTCCATACTGCCTTTCCCATCTCGGAAATCGTCGGCCGCTATGGTAGAAACATCCGGTCCGTCTTCCATAGCGTCACCCGTTACATCCAAGCGAACCGCGCCGCAGAGAGTGGCATTGGTCACGCGGCCCACCTTTTTGTACGGCATAAAATACTGGGTATAATTTTTCTCTTCATAGGGCTCCAGCCAGGAAAAATCCGGCTGATTATCGGTGTAGCATCCCGTCATCAGCTCGATGTACGGGCCGTCCTCATCGGTCAGATTTCTGTCCCAGGCCTGGCCAAATTCGCCGCATCCCCAGGTCCACTGCTTCTTTCCCGGCGATACATGGTGATCTGCAATGTGTAAGATACCCGCTTCTTTTCCGTAGTCGTAACCTCCCACAAAATCATAATCCGAATGGTACGCCATATAGGATGTGGGCACGGGAATATTTTTGTAGCGGGAAATATCCACACCCCTGGAATAATCGCACTTATAATACGTTCCGGTGGCGATGGGGAAATTGGAGACAGCCCGCTTTCCATGATCCATCACCGCATGGACATCCGGCGGGAAAATGGACTGGGTATGATCATTGACCGCCACAGCCGGGTTGGCCCACCAAAGAAACGTCTGGGGAAGATCCGTACGGTTATATAGCTTTACTTTGATCTCCAGATACGCCTTTCCCGGATACAGGGTAAAACCTGTCATTCCCTTGGTTCGGAACATGGGCTCGATCTCTCCCACCCAGACGGTGGCGCTGCCGTCCTCATTCTGCTCCAGGGTATACTGGGCCGGGGAAAAGGTGGTGGGGCGGTGATGCTGGGGCCAGTTGAACTCGATTCCGCCGGAAATCCAGGGACCGCACAGGCCCACCAGGGCCGGTTTGATGACATGGTTATAATACACAAAATCATAGCCATTGGTCTTGTCATAGGCCCGCTGCACCCTGCCGCCCAATTCCGGCAGAAGCATAATCTTCACATACTCATTTTCCAGATATACAGCCTGGTATTCCTTATCCACTTTTTCATCATAGATCTTGTCGATTACTGGAAGGGGATATACCTTTCCCGAGCTTCCCTGATATACACGTTTTTCCAAAAACATCGGATTCTTATCCGGTTTTCCTACTTCATAGGTGGGGATGGTCACGTTCTCTTCCCACACCCGTACACTTGACTGTTCCATAGACACCTCCACTGCTCATTGTAATATTCTGAGGCAGCGTGTCAGCACGCTCCCTACGTTCGTTTCCATTATCATACCGTGAAAACAGGCATCTGTCATCCCACTATTCTGACCAGTCATTGCGAAATACTGACCTGAAATCTTTCCTGATTTCATGACAGCCTCCGACTGTTTTCAATGGCCGGAGGGTTTTCTTTCCACCAAATCTTTTTCCGTCGTCAAATCTGCATGAAGCAGTGCCGCAAACAGGACGGCAAACGGGATCAGGGTAATCCAAATGGCTTTTCCCACCAGCAGATTGCAAAATACGGTCCCAACCACGGCTCCCGCGGCAAAAAACAGCAGCATGTTCAGGTGAACCAGCATTTTTTTTCGGAATTCTTTCTCCTTTAACTTCAGATGTTTCACTTCTTTTGCCAATCCGATTCCGATCTGCCGAATATGATTGGTGGCAAAGGTGGTGGCCACGGCCACTCCCTGAGCCTGCCGGAAGGTATTGTACTGCATGGAGGCAATGAAGTTGATGGCCACCTGGGAAATCTGCACCGGCGCCGATTCCGGCAAAAATCCCAAGACAACCACGACAAACATTTCAATGGCAATCAGCAGCGTATCCCAGCGCATGGGCAGCCGATGTTTGATGGGATTGGGCAGCAGCTCGGAGCAAAATGCCCCCATGAGATAGGCAAAGATGGGGATCAGATAGTAAACCCCTTCCCTCCATTTTCCCGCGCCCAAGGCCATTCCCATCAGCACCACATTTCCCGTCTGCGCATTGCAGAATACATTTCCCCGCAGCAGATAGGTATAGGCGCCAAAAAAACCGCCTATGGCAATCAGCGTATAATAAATCCAGGTTCTTTCACACATAAGATAATACATTGCATTCGTTTCGTTATCCTTCTTCATGATCGTCCTTTCCATCCGGGCCATTTTATGACCGCAGTCCTTTATCAATCCGTTTTGGTTCAAATCCTCGTATTTCGAAATACGCCCGGCGTCATATTGGTTTTCTCCTTAAATGCATGGATAAAATTGGACTCGCTGGTGAATCCGCAGGAATAGGCCACTTCTTTTATGGTCTTATCACTGCCTTTTAACAGCATCTTGGCTTCCGTGATCCTGGTATTTAGCAGGTATTCATAGGGCGTGAAACCCGTCATCTTTTTAAACATCCGGTTATAATAGGCCTCACTGAGGGACACCAGCCCGGCCAGATCGGCTATGCAGATGGGTTCCCGAAAGTGCTCCCGCATATATGCCATGGTATCCTCCACCCATTCGCGCTGACGCCTCCATCCATCCGGGTGGCTGCGCGGCTCATCTCCATCCTCCGCTGCATATTCGGATCCTTCCCGCTCTTGTGTCCCATGGGCAATTCCAAGACTTCGTCCCATAAAAAACTGGAGCAAAATCTGATTCAGCAAAAGCGAGCGCTCCGCCTCCTGCAGAAGGGGATTTTCATACAGAATCCGCAGCAGGCGGGACGCCTCTTTGGCTTCCTTTAAAATCACACAGGCATCCTGACTGTCATGGAGCATCTCATAATAATTTTTGGCCCCATTTCCATCAAAATGCAGCCACACCGTCTCCAGGTTTCCCATGGACGCATAGCCATGGGGAATGTGACAGTCCAGCAGCACCAGATCTCCCTTGGAAGCCGTCGCCTCTTTTTTGCCCGACCGGATTTTCGCTTTCCCGGCTCGGACCTCCAGAAGAAGGTAGCTGTGATAATCCTCCCTCTCCAGGCAATAGCTGTCTTCATAGAAAAAATGTCCGGCGCAGATGGTATAGAAAAAAAGCCGTCTGGCCAGGCTGCTGGGTGTCATAAAATAAACATCTGATTTCGGCAAAATCCCCTTTTCCGTCGTCGCTCCCATAAATCCTTCCTTTCTGCCCAAATCCGCCAGGCGAATCCAGTCCATGCAATCCCATTCTTTTTGGTCCGAGTTTCATTTTAGCACAAAAAGGAGGACACTGCCAGCCTATTTCAGCTGCGTTTACTAAGTTCCAAATATCCTGCACCGTAGACAATTTTTCGCGTTTATTATATAATACTTTTGTCAAATAAGATTAGTTTGGAGGAATGTGTATGATTTTTGAAGACAAGTTGGATGATTTTTTTAAAGAATTTAAGGCAGGACGAAAAATGGTTCTTTCCACATCTTATGATGATTACGTGACATCAAGAATGATGAGTATCATCCAAAAAGACGGTAATTTTTATTTTCAAACAGATAAAACCTTCCGAAAATATAACCAGCTGATTCATAATAAACATGTAGCTTTATGCATAGATAATATTCAGATAGAGGGCATCTGTAAAGAATTGGGGCATCCAATGGAAAATCTTGAATTCGCAGAGCTTTATAAGGAAAATTTTCCAAATTCTTTTCATAATTATACATCTCTTCCCAATGAACGATTATTCTGTATCACACCCACTTATATAGAACGGTGGATATATATACATAAAATGCCTTTCCTGGAAACCTTTCATTTTGAAAAACAAGAGTATCGTTTACAAAAATATCAATTGGATTAGCTTTATACAGCTATTTCTCCTGCTCTGATACCAGACAAAAGAGGGTGTTGCAAAATTCGCACCGTACAGAAAAAATAATCAGCAGTTTGTATTTAAAAAGCCAAACAGCAGGATTATTTTCTGTGACTATGCGAATTTTGCAACACCCCCTTGGCATATGAAAAATACATGCAAAATTTTCTGAGGCGGAAAGGAGATATGGATTTGGAATACATAGCACATAAGGACGGTGAGCGGACACAGAGTATAAAAGAACATCTTTTTGGGACTGCGCAGTTGGCAAAACAATTTTCAGAGGTATTTGGCAATGGCGATTGGGGATACTGCTGCGGCATGCTGCATGACATTGGAAAATATTCAGCAGAGTTTCAGGAAAAAATAAAAAACGATACAGACAGACGGGTGGATCATTCCACCGCCGGCGCCCAGCTTTGCATGGAACAGGGAGGATTTTATTCTCTCATGAGTTATTGCATTGCGGGACACCATGCCGGTCTTCCGGATTATGGAAACCGGCTGGATACCGCAGACGCGCCGACCTTGATGGGCAGATGCAAAAAGAAAGTGAAGGATTACAGCACTTTTTGCAGGGAAATATCGGTTCCTGACGTGACGTCTCAGCCCTTCGATCCCGATAAAGGAACGGATTTTGACTTTTCCCTGAGTGTGTTTATTCGTATGCTGTTTTCCTGTCTGGTGGATGCGGATTTTTTAGATACGGAAATGTTTATGAATGCAGGTCAGTCTAAGCGTGATGCCGGAGAACGGATGGAAGTGCTCTTATCGAAATTGGAAACATACGTGGCAGATTGGCTGCAAGAGAAGGCATGCGATACAGTCAATGGCAGAAGAACGGAGATTTTAAAGAGTTGTTTGGAAAATGGCAGGATGGAAAAAGGATTGTTCCGGCTGACAGTACCCACGGGAGGCGGAAAAACCATAGCGTCGTTGGCTTTTGCGCTTCGTCATGCGGTGAATTATCATATGGATCGGGTAATCTATGTAATTCCCTATACCAGTATCATTGAACAGAATGCGGATGTATTTCGTCGGATCCTGGGGGATGAAAATGTACTGGAACATCACTGTGGGGTAGAATTTTCGGATTCAGAGGAATGGAATCCCATGCGGTTGGCAGCAGAAAACTGGGATAAGCCTGTGGTTGTCACAACAAATGTTCAGTTTTTTGAGTCCCTGTTTGCCAGCCGCTCTTCCCAGTGCAGAAAACTGCATAACATCGCCAATAGCGTCATCATTTTCGATGAGGCACAGATGCTGCCAAACGATTATCTGAAACCATGTGTTTCCATGATGGAAGAATTGATGACCAATTATGGGACGAGTATGGTGCTTTGCACAGCCACACAGCCTGCCCTAACGTCGTTTTTCCCAAAAGAGAGGCAGATTCGCGAACTGTGTCCCAGAAGGGAAGAACAGTTTCGTTTCTTTAAGCGTGTAACGTTTCAACATATTGGCCGGATCAGTGAGGAGGAACTGGTACAGCGCCTGCAGGGGCAACAGCAGGTACTCTGTATTGTCAATACGAAAAAAAGAGCGCAGGCAGTTTATGACAGGATTAAAGGAGAGGGCGTGTATCATCTTTCTACGGCCATGTATCCAAGGCATAGGAGAAGGATTTTAAGTATTGTTAAAAATAGGCTGGAAACTGGAAAACCATGTATTTTAATATCCACCAGTCTGGTGGAAGCAGGCGTGGACCTGGATTTTCAGTCCGTCTATCGGCAGCTGTCAGGAATCGATTCCATGATTCAGGCAGCGGGGCGGTGCAACCGGGAAGGGAAGAGGAGCGCCGAGGAAAGCCGGATGACGATTTTTCAATTCCAGGACGGAGAGTCTGTTCCCGGACAACGGCAGCAGATGGATGTGGCAAAGTATTTGCTGGATCAGAAGGCTCCCGTGGAGGCCTTGGAAACGGTGGAACAATATTTTGAAACCTTATATCACCTGCGCGGTGACAGCCTGGATAAAAAAAGGATTATGGAGGAATTTAAGAATAGACAATATAATTTCGCCAAGACAGCGAAAGAATTTCATCTAATTGAGAAAGAGATGAAGACATTGTTTATTCCAAAGGAAGCAGAGGCGGAGCAACTGCTGCATCAGATCCAGATACAGGGATATACAAAATCCGGAATGCGCCGGGCCAGTCAATATTGTATTCAGATATACGAGGAGGAGTGGGAGCGGTTAAACGGAGCGGGAATGGTGAGACCGGTATCAGAAAATGCAAGCAACTTTTATGTGCTGACAGAGTTGCAGAAATATACGGAAGATAAGGGATTCCATTTGAATATAGATTCTGGAGTAGCGTTGTTTATGTAAGGGGAAGAAGGTGAATAGGAAAAGCGAGAAACGGCAGAAAGAGTTTGGAATTCTTTCTGCCGTCTCTCATTTTCATGGTCATTAAAAAAATTATTATTTCAATCCACAGGTTAACCTGACATAAATTATCATACCAAAATTTTGTAAAATGAGAAATAATTTATTAAATAAAAAAATAAAATTCAATAAATTTTTTAATGAATAAAATGTAAATTAAGATTGACATTGCTTTTATAGTATGTTATAGTCAGAATATAGGATAACAATGTATATGTATAAAATGAAATGGTTATTACATACAAAAAGTACTGAAAAATCCTACATAGTTTTGGAACTGATTGGGATGGAACGTTTGAAAGGAGAACTATGATTTTATTTCATGGAAGTAAGGAAGTTGTAGAGTTTCCGGAAATAAGGAAAGCCAGATATAATAAAGATTTTTATTTTGGTTTCTATTGTACTAAAATTGCAGAACAGGCAAAACGGTGGGCGACTCGATATGGAGGAGTGGGCTATATAAACAAGTACGAATACATTCCAAATGAGAATTTGAAGTATTTGATTTTTCCGGAGATGACAGAAGAATGGCTGGATTTTATCATAGCTTGTCGAAGGGGAATTCCTCATACGTTTGACATTGTGGAAGGGCCCATGGCAGACGATACGATTTATAATTATATTCAAAACTATATGGATGGGAAAATATCGCGAGCAGCTTTCTGGGAACTGGCGAAATTTAAATATCCCACCCATCAAATCAGTTTTCACACAATTTCAGCGCTTGACACGCTGACATTTTTGGGAAGTGAGGCAGCAGATGGGAACGAAAAATAATAATGCTCTTTTTTTTACATGCAGTGTCATTGAATTTATTGGCAGAAAGATGAAGCGAACCAGACAGGATGTGACAGACTGTCTGGGGAGAAACCAAATCGCGAGAATTTATGAATATGCGGATGTGTTTCACTGTGAACCCATGGAGAAAGTGGCTTCTGAATTGATCGAAGAGTGCCGGATTCAGCAGGGAACATTTGATAATGCAGCGAATTGCCGGTATACGGTACCGGATTACTGGGATATCGGTGAGGTTTATGAGAGATTGATTGAAGATATTTTTTCAGATGAGCAGATCGTGGATGGAATCTGGGAAGTTTACCATTCCTGGATTGATGCATGTATTTCAGATTTTAATACTGATTTTTATTATCAGTCCAGAGAGTACATTGCGGAGTGTTATCGTGCAGGTGAGATATTGTAGGTTTTCCATATCGGAGCGGGAAATCTATCCGCTCGGCAACAAGTATGGGGATGGAATCCGAATCAAAATAGGATTGATTTAACGGGAACTTGCGGGAAATACAGAAAGGAGTAGGAACCTATGGGAGTGAAAGTGAAAGTATGGGGCGAATATGCGCTGTTCAGCCGACCGGAGATGAAGGTGGAACGCTGTTCCTACGATGTGATGACTCCTTCGGCGGCCAGGGGGATTCTGGAGGCGATCTATTGGCATCCTGGTATGAAGTGGATAATTGATAAATTGTATATAAGGAATCCCATTCAGTTTACCAGTGTCAGGAGAAATGAAGTGAAAAGCAAAATTTCTGCGGATAAGGTGCTGCAGGTTTACAATGGGGCAAAAAAGCCGCTTTTTATCAGTACCAAAGCAGATATTGTGCAGAGAGCGTCGTTGCTTCTGCGCGATGTGGAATATGTGATTGAAGCGCATTTTGAGATGACAGAACAGGCGAATAAAACGGACAATCCTGGAAAGTTCCAGGATATTATCATGCGGCGTCTCAGAAGAGGAGAATGCTTCCATACCCCATATTTCGGATGCAGAGAATTTCCGGTTCATTTTTGCTTGTATGAGGGAGAACATGTGGAAACAGCATATGATGATGTGGAGGAAAAAGATTTGGGATTCATGCTGTATGATATGGATTACTCGGATCGGCAAAATCCCAGTCCCATGTTCTTTCGGGCAGTTATGAAACGGGGCGTCCTGGATCTGAAGGACTGCGAGGTGATACGATGATTTTACAGGCGCTGATGAAACAATATGAAAATTTGGCACAACAGGGAAAGGTCTCCAGAGAGGGGTGGAGTCAGGGGAAGGTCTCCTATGGCATTCGGCTGTCAAAGGAAGGAAAAATACAGGGCATTGTCTGGCTGAAACAGGAGGAAGAAAGAGGAAAAAAGAAGGTATGGATGCCCACCATTATGTCTGTGCCGGAAATGGTGACCCGTTCATCCGGCGTATCGGCTGAGACGGCTAATTTCCTATGTGATAATTCCAAATATCTTTTGGGAATTTCTTCCGAGAAGAAGGACAATAAAATGGAGCGCAAAGTTGTGCTCAATTATTTTCAGGCAGCCAGAGAACGGCATTTATCGCTGCTGAAACACGTGGACGGAGCAATGGCCCAGGCGATTCGGCTGTATTTTGAACATTGGAATCCGGAAAGGGCAGCGGAAATTGATGATATCAATGAAAAATGGGAGGAGATTACAGACGGAGGAAATTTAATTTTCCTGTTGGATATGGAATATGCCCAGGAGGATCCGGCGATTAAAGAGGCATGGGAACAGAACAGAAATTCAGCGAAGGGAGAGGTGGAAGGGATCTGCCTGGTAACAGGAAAGCGCACGCAGATTTCCAGAATCCATAAAACCATCAAAGGAGTTCCGGGGGCCCAATCCAGCGGGGCAGCATTGGTTTCTTTCAACGCTCCTGCATTTGAGTCCTATGGAAAGGAGCAGAGTTACAATGCGCCGGTGGGAAAATATGCGGAGTTTGCTTATACGACGGCACTGAATTATATGCTGAGTCAACGGGATGATACTTTTTTATTGGGCGATTCTATGATCGTCTTTTGGGCGGAAAACGGAAAGGAGGAATATCCGAAAACCTTTTCCATGGCCATGGATGTAAAACCAGACAATCAGGAGATTATCCGGGGAATTTTTGCAAATTTAAAGGCGCATCGCCCCATTGCTTTGGATGATATTCAGCTGGATACAAAGCAGAATTTTTCCATATTGAGTCTGGCGCCCAATGCTGCACGGCTGTCGGTACGTTTCTTTTATCAGAATTCATTTGGAATGATTCTGCAAAATATTTCTCAGCATTATCAAAGAATGGAATTGGTGAAACCAGTCTGGGAGGACAGAGACTATCTTGGGATAAGCCAGTTGTTGGCGGAAACAATGAATCAAAAATCCAAGGATAAAATGCCTGTACCCAATATGGCGTCCATGGTGCTTATGGCTATTTTATCTGGAAGCAGGTATCCGGCAAGTCTTTACACCGATACGCTGATTCGCATTCGGACTGAACAGGGAAAGGTTACCTGGGGAAGAGCAGCCATCATCAAGGCATATTTGATACAAAATTATAAATGGGAGAAGGGAGAACAGTATATGGCACTCAATGAATCAACAAAGGAAACTGCTTATGTATTAGGGCGGCTGTTCGCGGTATTGGAATCCATCCAGACGGATGCTAGTCCGGGGGTTAAGGCAACCATACGGGATCGTTATTTCAATTCCGCCTGTGCGACACCAGAATCGGTGTTCCCGGTTCTGCTGAAATTGAAAAACACCCATATTCGGAAAATCGAGAGGGAAAAAGAGGGCCTCAAAGTACACTACGAAATCATGCTGGCAGAGATCATGGGGAAACTGGAACAATTTCCCAAGCGCCTGTCTTTGGAAGAACAGGGAAAATTCATATTGGGTTATTATCATCAAATGCAGAAGCGGTACGAAAAAAAGGAGGAAAACTAAATGGGCAATGTATTGAAAAACAGATATGAGTTTGTGGTTTTATTTGATGTGGAGAATGGAAATCCCAATGGGGATCCGGATGCCGGGAATATGCCTCGGATTGACCCGGAGAGTGGTTTGGGCCTGGTGACGGATGTCTGCCTGAAGCGCAAGATTCGAAATTATATAGAAACGGTGAAAGAGGATGCGGAGGGATATAAGATTTATATCAGGGAAGATGTACCGTTGAATCGAAGCGACAGAGAGGCCTGCAAATATTTGGGGATCGAGGAAACCGAGGACAAGAAGGTGACAGATGCGTTAAAAAAACTGAAGAAGAGCGATGAAAACGCCGATGGAAAGATCCGTGATTTTATGTGCAGGAATTTCTTTGATATCCGAACATTTGGCGCAGTTATGACGACGTTTGTCAAGGCTTCCCTAAACTGCGGCCAGGTGCGCGGTCCGGTACAGCTGGGGTTTGCCAGAAGTATTGATCCGATCATCAGTCAGGAAGTAACCATTACCCGAGTTGCCATCACCACAGAAAAAGATGCAGAAAATAAGAGCACAGAAATGGGAAGGAAAACGATTGTGCCATATGGATTGTATCGCGTGGAAGGGTATGTGTCAGCTAATTTGGCGCGGAGAGTGACCGGTTTTTCCGAAGAAGATCTGGAACTCTTATGGGAGGCCATCATCAACATGTTTGAACATGATCATTCGGCTGCCAGAGGAAAGATGGCGGTTCGTGAGCTGATTGTGTTTAAACATAGCAAAGAATTGGGGGATTGTCCGGCGTACCAATTGTTTGATGCGGTGGAGGTAAAGAAAAAAGCGGATGTGGAATATCCAAGAAGTTATCAGGATTATACAGTAGATATACGGAGTGGAAAGATCCCCGCCACAGTAGAAATGAAGAGGATGATTTGATGGAATATCCAGAAGATGAATATTTGATGATATCAGGGATTCAGCACTTTAAATTTTGCAGAAGACAGTGGGCATTGATTCACATTGAGCAGCAATGGGAAGAAAATATCCATACCGTAGTGGGGGAATTGATGCATAAAAGAGTTCACGATCCGTATCTGACCGAGAAACGGAAAGATATTATCATAGTCAGAGCACTTCCTGTGGCATCCCGAACACTGGGAGTCAGCGGGGAGTGCGATGTGGTGGAATTCCATAAATGCGACGATGGAATTTTGCTTCATGGACATCGCGGACGTTATTCCGTTTATCCCATTGAATACAAAAAAGGTAAACCTAAAATGACAGAAGAAGACAAGCTGCAGCTGACAGCGCAGGTACTGTGCCTGGAAGAAATGTTCTGTACCAATATACCGGAAGGAGCAATTTTTTACGGGGAGACCAGAAAGCGTGAGACAGTTATTATTACGTCCGAGCTGCGGGAAGAAGTAAAGGACATGTTTCGGGAAATGCATCAATACTTTGCGCGTGCTTATACGCCAAGGGTAAAATACAGCAAATCCTGTCAGGCCTGTTCTCTGAAGGAAATTTGTCTGCCAAAATTGGGGAAATATGTATCTGCGAAAGAGTATATTCATCAGATGCTGGAAGAGGAGGAGACGTGAAGAAGCTATTAAATACGTTGTATGTTACATCCGAAAATGGCTACTTGGCATTGGACGGGGAAAATATAGTTATTTTGGAAGGAGATACCGAAAAAGGCAGACTGCCGTTACATAATTTAGAAGGTATCATTTCGTTTGGATATCGTGGAACCAGTCCGGCTTTGATGGGAGCATGTGCAGAACGGAATATTTCTTTATGTTTCCTCACTCCTCAGGGAAAATTTCTGGCACGGATTTCAGGAAAAACCAAAGGAAATGTGCTTTTAAGACAGCAGCAATACGCCAGCAGCCGTGAAGAAACAGTTAGCCTGGAGATTGCGAAAAATTGCATCACCGGAAAGGTTTTCAATGCCAGATGGATTGATTTTACAGCAAAAAAAAGATTTTGCTTTTCAGGGGCGGAATAAAAGACCGCCCTTGGATAACACGAATGCATTGCTTTCTTTTGTATATACGTTGCTGACCAACAGTATTACATCGGCACTGGAATGTGTTGGTTTGGATCCCTATGTGGGTTATCTGCATACAGACCGCCCTGGAAGAGCTTCCCTATCTCTGGATCTAATTGAGGAATTACGTGCCGTTTTGGCGGACCGTTTTGTTTTATCTCTGATCAATAAAAAAATAATAAATGGAAAGAATTTTTCCAGGAAAGAAAACGGTGCTGTCTTGATGGATGATGATCTGAGAAAAAAGGTATTAACCGAATGGCAAAATAAGAAGAAAGAAACCTTGACACATCCGTTCTTGAAAGAAAAGATGGAATGGGGCATGGTTCCTTATGTGCAGGCAATGCTCCTGGCCAGGTTCCTTAGGGGAGATTTGGATAGTTATCCGGTTTTTCTTTGGAAGTGAGGTGAGTATATGCTGGTCTTGATTACATATGATGTAAATACAGAGACACCAGCCGGAAAAAGCAGATTAAGGAAAGTAGCAAAACAATGCGTTAATTATGGAAGGCGGGTTCAAAATTCGGTATTCGAGTGTATTCTCGATCATGCGCAGTGTGCGGTGCTGAAAGCAACATTGACAGAAATGATTGACCCGGAAGTGGATAGTTTGCGCTTCTACTATCTCGGTAATAAATATCAGGCAAAGGTAGAGCATATTGGGGTTGATCGGGGAATCTCATCTGATCAGGTGCTGATTCTGTAGGATTGGTGCGAAAGCCAATCACACATAAAAATCCTGAGGGGTTCGCACCAAGAAAAATGTACAAAACGAATGAGCTAATCATATAAATGGCGTGAAAGTACGAGATATGAGAATATATGATTGTAAATAGTTGTGACTTTTTCATATAAAAAGAAGTAGAATTTTATTACTTATTGCTGTCGCTCCCCTCGCGGGAGCGTGGATTGAAACTTTTTCCTGTCTTTCGGCTGCTTGTCTTTCGGCCGTCGCTCCCCTCGCGGGAGCGTGGATTGAAACATCCCGGTGCGGATGTCCGCACATGTAAGAGAGAGTCGCTCCCCTCGCGGGAGCGTGGATTGAAACTTATTCAGTTCCAGCAGATACAGCATATGTAAATAGTCGCTCCCCTCGCGGGAGCGTGGATTGAAACGCGATGCCGGAAA
>DVJD01000005.1 GCA_018710785.1 Candidatus Fimimorpha excrementavium | reverse complement strand
AGCGCAGAAAAATCTTAGTACCGCTACGTTTTTCACGGAGCGAGAGCGCCCCGACAGGAAAAAGGTTCGCTCTCTCCGACCGTCCGGATTCCCATTTTGTTCACAATTTATTTACTCATGCGTTTGTCCTGTCTCTTGTTCACGGCAAACGCATGAGTGAACCGATTATTTTCAGCACTGTTTCAAGATTTCCCATCCATATCCATCCAGCACGTGGTCATGTTCTCCCACCCGGATGGTTCTTGTTTCCATACTGAAATTCATCAAAAACAGATATCGCGTTCCGTTCTTTTTGCGTTCTTTTACCATGACATCCGACACATAGGGGACCTCGAGGATCGGCGTGATCCCGGCTTTTCGGATCACATCGCTCAAAAATTCGACCAAAAACGCTTCTTCCATATGTCCCGCAACATAATACGCCGTTCCTCTTCCATAGGAATGTCTCGTCACTGCTGCCATGCCTTTATAGAAATCCCGCTCATAGAATGCCATAGGTTCCGCTCCGTCTTCCTGCAGAAGATCGCAGTAATCCATGACCCGATACGATTTTCCGCGATAGGTGATGGTGTTGTATTCATCATCACAGAGGGAATCCACTTCCTCCGATCGAATTCCAAAGACATCGTTCAGCCCATGGGGCGGATATCCCTCATAGGCCAGATCATTTTCATTGACCAGACCGCTGTATACGCTTAAAATCACATTCCCGCCCTCTTCCACAAACCGGCGTATCTTCTCAGGAGTCTCATCCCGAAACAGATACAGATTCGGCGCAATCAGAAGCTGATAGCCGGAAAAATCATCGTTCTGGCTGATGATGTCCACAGACACATACTGTTTCAGCAGTGCGCCATAGTATTCCTGCACCATCTCTCTGAAATTCTTTTTCTTATTTTTCAGACTCACCTGCCCCGCCAATGCGGAAAAATTTTCCCAGTCATAGACCAAAGCCACTTTGCTTTCCGTCACTGCTCCCTTGATTTCCTTCCATTCTTTTAACACGCGTCCCACTTTGCAGACATCCCGAAATACCCGTGTTTCCCCGCTTCCGTTGTGAGATATTACCGCTCCATGGAATTTTTCATACCCGCCTCTTCCCTTTCTCCATTGAAAATACTGAACGGATTCGGAGCCGGACGCAATGGCCTGGATGGAACTAAGCAGGTGCATCCCCGGCCGTTTCAGCTTGCAGACTGCAAACTGGCTTGGCACACTCGGCACACTCTCCATCAGATAAAAGGGCTGCCGTTTCATGGAACGGCAGTAATCCAAATCAAAGGATGCTGAAACTGCGCAGTCCCATTCCGTCGTCTTATCGTCTCCACAGTGCCATCGCGGATACAGATCCCAGGAGGCCACATCCAATTCTTTCGCCAGGTCTGCCAGATTGACGCCGCAGTCATGATGAAAGGTATTGGTGGTCACCGGTATATCCCGGCTGTATCTTCGGATTGCCTGAATTTCCTGTCGGATGAAATCCACGGTCAGATCCGAATAAAACCGCTTATAATCCAGAATCAGCCCATGAACGGCCTGTTCCCCGATACCTGCCGCCGGTGATTCGATTTCTGACCAGTCGCTGTATTGATGGCTCCAAAATCGGCTCCAATACTGCCGGTTCAGTTCCTCTATGGTTCCATATTTTTGTTTCAGCCATGCTCTGAAATTTTCCTGGCATTGTGGGCAATGACACGTTCCGTAGATTTCATTGGAAATGTGCCACATAATTAACGCCGGATGATTATGATAGCGTTCTGCCAGTTTTTCATCGATGATGCGCACCTTTTCCCGATAGATCTTGCTGCTGTTGCACTGATTTTCCCGGTCACTGTAATGATGGCGGACGCGGTCCTCCCGCATGCGCATGGTCTCCGGATATTTCTTCGCCATCCACGGCGGCTTTCCTCCGCTTGGCGTGGCCAAAATGACATGGATTCCATTTTCATACAGCCGATCCATCATCGAATCCAGCCAGTCAAACTGAAAAACGCCCTCTGTCGGTTCATAAGAAGACCAGGAAAATACGCCCAGAGTTACCACGTTGACACCTGCCTGTTTCATAAGCCGAATGTCCTCGTCCAAAATCTCAGGCCTGTCCAGCCACTGATCCGGATTATAATCTCCTCCATGGAGAAATCCTTTGATGGATTCCAATTTTTCGTATTTCATAATTTCCCTCCCGTATCCCTTCTTTTTTCATCTTCATCCCAAAATCAACAAAATTCTTGATATTGATACGCGTAATATAGGGCCCAGTCCTGATCATTCGCCCATGGATCATAGTAACCGGCTTTCACGCCATTGACAGTATGGGGATATACATAAGCACAGGAAGCCGTTCCATCCTTTCGAAACAGATTCAGACACCCCCGAAGAGAAGCTTTCGCCGCTTCCTTATAAAATGCTTCTTCCTCTGTTCTTTGTTTCATCCCGTTTTCCTTTCCCTGCTCGCTTCCTTCCCCGATTTCTCTCAAAATCTGTGCCATCCGCACACATTCCACCCCTGTCAGTGTACTCCAGTAATGAGGAAATGTATCTCCGTAAAGTCTCCTTTTTCCAAACCAGTATCCATCCCAATGGCGGATGGCATTTTCATATAAATGGTAGTCCGGCGCTTTTCCATTGAACAAAAGCAGAACAGCCATATGCATTCTCCCTTCTTTCAGATAAACGGGATTTTTGGTCAGCTGATAGGCCTGAAGCAGCAGGTTCACTGCCGGAGCCACGATGCTTTGTTCATAATTCACTTCATGTTCCGGATAGTTCAGTCCATTTTTTCGAATCACCTCAGCGTGTGCCACTGCATATTCTTTGACTTTTTCTGCCTCTTTGTACATTCCTTCTGCATCCAAGCACCAGTACAGCGCTGTATTGGGAACACCAATGGCATAAAAAGAAGCGCCGTCTTTTTCATAATACCGTTTCATACACAAAAACGCATAGTTCAGATAGGTGACATCTTTCTTCAGCCGGTAAACTTCGATGAAAAATTGAGCCATCCAGGGATAATTGTACATGCGATCCCAATCCATATTGTGATGACAGTCATTGCACACATCGCCGGTGGAAACCAAAAAAATTTCCCGTTCAATGAATTCCAGATAGGCATCTAAACTTTGTTCCAGTTCTGATTCCCTGTGTCTCTGAAGCCAGGAAGCCATCAGGCACCCCATGGCGACACGTTCCCTGCAGGAATTGTGATCATGGGAATGGGAATAGTAACGTTTTTGTTCTTCATTGTCAAAAATCAAATACGCTCCCTTTAATTCTCCCAACATTTCCTGCTGATGATCCGCCAGGAAATGACAGCGATTCTTTGTCAGGGATTCCAGCGATTCCATGCCATGAATCCGCGCCCAGGTTCTCTTTTTCCCGTACTGAACCTGTATACAATCATCCGCCTCCTCCATCACTGGAAATGATACTATGGCCTTTTTTCTGTCTCGATCCTGCGACCACCAAGCCTGAATGGGTACTCCATTTCTGGAAATCTGAATATCCTCCTTCTCATAATCCCCCCGAATGGAAATCGTAAGTTTTGCCTCTTCACCGACAAAATAGCTGAATTGTTCCGATTCTATCACAGGAAAATCGTAAGTTTCCTTTAATGTATCATAGAAATCTTCCTGATTTCTAAACCAAAACAGGGTCCATGCGATTCGTTTCTCTTCCCCCGGCTGGATACAATCAATATTCGGATGTACGATGAAGTCCCCTCTGTCATTGCTTCTTTGTTCCGGTCTGCGCACCACACTGTACCCGGCCAAGCCTCCTTCTGTCATTCTAAGCCCCAGATGTTTTCCTTCTCCTCCCATACGAACCGCCATCACATAGGAAGCGTCACCGCCGCACCAGATATGGGTATGGCATCTCCTGGTCAGACATATATCTGCTTCCTGATAATTGTCATTCCAGGTCTGATAGATGCCCAGATCCCCTTTTTGAATATAAATCGGATACCGGGATTCATTTTTAAACCAATAAATTTCTTTCAGATTTTTCCCATCCCACTCGTGGCTTTTCTTCGTACGAATTCCTTCGGGACAGATTACCGTCCCCCACAGATGTTCTCCTTCTGCCCAATTCATTTCATATTCATCATACCGGTTTCGCAGCACCCGAATGGTATCCTGTTCACCGAATTCCACATAAAATTCACCCTGTTTTTCTGTTCCCATTTGATCATCCTCCGTCTCATAATTTCAGCCAATGCCCCTATACAACCTGCGGCCCTGCTATTTTCTGAGATTATAGAAAATAACAGGGCCGCCGTCAATGGACCGATAAACTTATTTTGTACTTTTTCTCTCCATTTTTCGAATCTCTTCCGGTGTATGCTCCATGACCTTTTTAAAAACACGGTTAAAATAAATGGCGGAAGAAAATCCGCATTTTTTTGCTATGTCCGAAACGGGAAGATCCGTTTCATTCAGATAGCGGCAGGCATGCTGGATTTTCAGACTGTTGATATAAGTGATGATGCTGATGCCGGTCTGCCTTTTAAATACACGGCAGAGATAGCTTTTTGTCATCTGATAGTGAGCTGCCAGGTCATCCAGTCCCCGGATTTCCAGATAATGCTTTTGTATATAGCTTCCAATGGGCGAAAGGTCAGAATCCACGGCAATTTTCGTATTACAGTCGGTCAATCCCCTGTAAAAAGAAAGAATGCGAAACGTTTCCCTGAGATAATCCCGAAATTCCCCCTCCCCGTTTTTGATCCTGATTCCCTCTTCCCACAGCCAGTTCACCGCCCACACTGGAACGGAGATGATCGGCTGTTCAAAACAGCGTTCCATCTGAATTCTCTCTTCTTTTTGATATTCCCGGTACAGATATGATTCACTGAATTCCATACAGATCCCGCTGTAGGCAGTCTGTCCAAAGCTTCTGTGGGGCACATTGGGCGGTATCATGGCCACATCTCCAAAAGCAGTGGCGTAAAGCCGGTTTCCCACGTAGAGTTTTCGTCTTCCCTCTTTTAAAATATATAATTCATAAACCGCATGACAGTGAAACGCGGGAGAGACAAACGTCCGCTCCCGCTCCTCCAGATTCAGATAACTGTCACCGGCAACCTTTGTCTGAATCGTTCCCATTCCGATGCTTCCGCTCCTTTTTCCTATTTTTGGGGTGGTTTCTTCAGCAGTTCTGCCATGGTCTCCTTCAGAATTCCTCCCTTTTCGTCTCTTCCGCTTTTTCATCCGCTGCTTTCTGTATATCAATCTCCAATTCGCTGCCAATCATTTCCAAGTCCATAAATGCTTCCTCCATATTGTCCGATACTATAGAAAATAGAATGCTGTTTTCATATTATGTATTATATACGTTTCCATTTTAGCATTAATTCATCCCTAAAATCAACCAAATTATAAAAGAGAGACCGGCAGCATCCATTTTTCTGGTTCAAATGAAAGAAACGGCGCCCGACCCGCATGCAGCAGTTTTCTCTGTGCATCGCTTTTCAGGCACCGTTTTTTCGCTTCAAAAGAACTATGTTTGGAACTATCTGGCCTTTATGGCCGACAGCACTTTTGCCTTTGACAGGGCTTCCGCAAATACAAAGAATATGATGGATTCAATCGGCACAGTGCACAATTGTTTCAGTGCTCTGGCTGGCAGCAGGGCCACAAACCCCTGTCCGTACATCATGGACAGCCAATAGGTTCCAAGAAACAGATTGACGACTATGGCCACGATGATTTTGGATGCCAGAATTCGTTTTAAACTGATGGGGTTGTGATATAAGATGGCGCCGTAGATCACACCGCCCAGGATGGCATTCAGCGTAAATCCGAAAAAATATGCTCCCGTCGGCTTTACAAGAAACTTTAAAATATCCGTGATCCCTCCCATGATTCCGCCTACCACCGGGCCGAACAGCAGAGCGGTCATCTCATTGGCGATAAAAGAAAACCCGATTTTGATAAAATCGGTGACCTGGATGGAAAACATAAATCCCAGTATCACACCGATGGCGATAAACATGGCGACGACGACGATGGTCTTCAGATGCTTCAGTTCATTCCAGGAATCCACAAATTTTTGTTTCATTTGATTCATAAAAATATACCTCCTTTGCAGTAGTCCTTACGCCACGCATAGCAGGTATTCTCATATCCATCCATGTGCAGCAGCGGGATGCGGACGATGTACCGCAAGCATACTGCCTTTCGTCCGGCTGGCAACTCCCCGTCCAGCCGACACTTAACGCACATCGTCCTACTCTGCTTTGTTATTTTTTGCGATTATAACACAGCCATTCTTAAAACGCAATCCCCTTATTTCACAATTCTACGATTCTCGTTGCAATCCGTTCAGAAAAACCAGCGTCATGTTCCGTAAAAATGAGCGTGGGCTGATCCGCTAAAATGACTTCCTCCAACTTGTTTTGAAACAGAATTTCCATATAATTCAATGGCTCATCCAGAAAGATCACATGATTTTCCCCTGCCAAAGCAAGAGCCAGTTCCACCTTTTTTTGCTCTCCGCTGCTGTATGTCTCCAGCGGCCGTTCCAAAAATCCGTCCGGCATATCAAAACACCGGCACAGTTCCAAAAAGCATTTCGTTTTTCCCTGCCATTTTGGGGTATCCAAATGCTCTCGAAGATATCCGGACCGCAGTCGGGGTTCCTGTCTCGCCCAGCCGATTTTCAGGCCTTCCGCCCTTTCCACTGCTTCATTTTTCAGTTCCCCGCTGAGCAGCTGAAGCAGTGTCGTCTTACCAACTCCGTTCTTTCCCCGAAGCCAGATCCGCTCTCCCGGATACAGCTTAAAGCAAAACCCGTCAAACAGCACCGTCCCTGTATTTTCATGGGAAAAACGCAGATGATCTGCCCGAATCATCCATCTCTCCTCCCCATATTCCGCCTCTTGGATCTCCCACGGATAGGCTGTTTCCATGTTTTTTAACAGCCCTCTTTTTTCCTCCAGATTGGTCAAAATCCGTATCTGCCCCCGACGTTTCTGTCCAGCATACGCTTTATTTCCGTTGGTCCGGTGGTTGGATTTATAAGGATATTTTTGTTTATTTCCCACTTCCATCCATACCTGCTTTTTTTCCGATTCCCGCTCCAAATGGCGGATTTCTCTCTCCAGCTTTGCCTTTGCCGCCAGTTCAAACTGTTCCTTCCATTCCTGATTTTTCCTCCAGCTGGAATACGTTCCTTTTTCCAGGGAAATGTCCGTCTTATTGATGGAAAGAATATGATCGGTCACCTGATCCAAAAAATATTTGTCATGGGATACCACCAGATATCCCTTCTTCCTCATCAGATAATGAACCAGGTCCTCTCTTCCCCTTTTATCCAGGTGATTCGTCGGCTCATCCAGCAAAAGGAACGCATCCTTTCGCAGAAACATGGCGCATAACTTCAGCTTTGTCTGCTCTCCCCCGGACAGGGTTTCCATATTTCTCTGTAAAATGGAGGGATCCAATCCGATGGCGGCCACTTCCTTTAAAATTCTTCCCTCCATCTCATATCCGCCCATCTCCTGGTACACTTGCTGGATTCTGCAGTAATCATCAAACAGGACAGCGTCCTGCTTTTGCACGATGGTTTTCATCTCTTCCTCCATGGACTTCAGACCTCCCACCGCTTCTTTTATCCAATCCATTCCATTCAAATAAGTGGTTTCCAGTTCATAGGGGAAATAACACATTTCCGCATACGTATCAATCCTTCCTTCCGAAGGCTGCAGCGTTTGGTCAAGCAGACGAAGAAATGTGGTCTTCCCTCTGCCATTCCTTCCGATCAAGCCCAATTTCCAATCCGTATCCAACACCAAATTCACATTTTGAAATACCGGATGATAAAAATCCGTGTAATAAAAACTCATATTCTGAATCGTCAATTTCGACATATATCCTGCCTTTCCGCGGCATTCATGACGAAACTTATGCCTTCCTGCCGCTCTTAATTTTCGTATTTCCGCGCAGCATTTTTTCTGATCAACATGGCGAATCCTCCTTTCCCAGAGCGTCTCCGCTCCAAAATCCGTGCAGCAAAAAAAGAGCTTAAGAAAAATCTAAAAGCCTTCGTCTCCAATTCCATAAATGCAAGACACAAAAACGACAGACATTTTCCGTTTTCCTTTCCCGGAACCTGTCTTTTCGTTCTCTCTTTATTTACAGATTTGGCAATGTGTTAACGAATTCTCATTCTTTTCTCAACCTCTTTTAGTCTGTTTTGGTATATTCCTGTTCAGGGAAACTCCCTGTTTACTAAAATACCATCGAACCTTCCCCTTGTCAATCCTCGATCCAAAAACAGGTTGGTTAAAATTTTGTCACAGCAGGAGAAATTCTGTGTCGGTGTATTCCTTCCTTGACTTTTATCCGAAATCAGATTATAATGCTCATGATCTGATTTCGGATTATGTACCGCATGGGATGCATGCTCTGTCATTTTACATATGATCCAGATACCGTATACATCAGGAAAGGAATGGTTTCCATGGAAAATCTTATCACTGGTCAGCTGGCCATCTTTAACCAGCTCTATAAACAAATGGACGAAACTTATCATCAGTATGCAAAAAAACTGGGAATTTCAGATACTACCTTGTGGCTTTTGTATTCCCTTTATGAATCGGATGTCTCTTACACGCAGCGGGAACTCTGTTCCGTCTGGCATTACCCGCCGCAGACGATTCACTCTTCCCTGAAAAGTCTGGAAAAGCAACAGCTTCTTAGGCTGGATCCCGTACCGGGAAATCGAAAAAACAAAAAGATTGTTTTGACCAGCAAGGGAGAACAAGTCATGCAGTCCATTGTTTCCCGGCTGGTTATGGCAGAGCAAAACGCATTCCAAGCACTAAATACAAAAGATCAGGAAACTCTTTTAAATCTAACAAAAAAATATGCGGACTCCCTTCATTCTGAAATTCAAAAATTGTTGCCATCATCGGAGGATTGAATATGAATTCTGACGCATTGTTTATCAAAACACCGCCGTTTAAACTGTTCTTGCTGGCGTCCATTCCGGGCGCGGTCAGCATGCTGGCATCCGCTCTGTATCAGACCATCGACGGCGTCTTTGTGGGTCAGTTTTTGGGCGCAACCGCCTTCGCCGCCATCAATCTTGCCATGCCATTTGTGATCATCAACTTTGCGCTGGCTGATCTGATCGGCGTCGGATCGGCCATCCCCATATCCATCTGCCTGGGTAAAAAACAGGATCGGGAGGCCAACACCATTTTTACCTGTGCCTGTCTCATGATCATCGCTGCCGGAGTACTCATGGGAGCCGTCATGTACGCGGCTGCCCCCTGGCTGATTCGTCTCATGGGCGCCGACGGAGAGTTTGCCCATCTGGCTTTGCAGTACTTGAGGGTATATGCGCTTTGCTCTCCCCTGACCACCATCATATTTGCGGTGGATAATTATCTGCGCATCTGCGGGTACATCCGGGGCAGTATGTTCTTAAATATCCTCATGTCCGTTTTGAGCGCGCTGCTGGAATTTTTATTTCTGGGCGTGTTCCGGTGGGGAATCTGGGCAGCGGCCCTGGCCACCTGTTCGGGCATGTTTTTCTGCACCATCGTCGCCTTTTTCCCCTTCTTTCGAGGAAAGGCGCGGCTGCGTTTCTGTAAGCCTTCCTTTACAGGCCGTATGATACGCCAGATTCTGGTGTGCGGAACGCCCAACTTTTTAAATAACATCGCGGGCAGGATTACCTCCATCCTGATGAATGCCATCCTGGTCCGCCTGGGAGGGGAAGCGGCCGTATCCGTATATGGAATCCTGATGTTTGCCGACGGCTTCATCCAGCCGCTTTTGTACGGTATGTGCGATTCTCTCCAGCCTGCGGTGGGATACAACTGGGGCGCGCAGCGGTTTTCCCGGGTACGCTCCATTGAAACCTGCTGCTTTACCGCCAGCGCGGTCGTCTCCCTTCTGTCTGTTCTGGTCATTGCCCTGTTTCCGAAGCCCATCACCCGGCTGTTTGTGGCCGATCCCGGAACGGATATTTTGGAGCTGTCCACCCGCGCGCTGCAGCTGTTCAGTCTCACTTACCTGACGCGATGGTTTTCTTTTGCCACCCAAAGCTACATGCTGGCCATCGAAAAACCGCTGCCCGCCTCTCTCATATCCGTATCGACTGCCCTGGTCTTTCCGGTGATTCTGATCGCTGTCCTCTGGCCCCTGGGGCTGACGGGCATCTGGCTGAATTTTGCGGGCACATCGGTTCTGGCTGCCGTCCTATCGGCCGTCATTTTGCTGAAACTGAAAAAAGAGCTGCGAAGACCCGATGCCGTATCGGAATCTTCCCAGCCCTGAATAAGAGTAAAAAAAGATGGGATGCCGCAAAAGTCGCACCCCATCTTTTTTATGGTCTGGCCTGTGACAGCAGTCCCACCATATGTTTCAAGGCCGGAACAGGGCCTGCCAGAGCCTCCAGCAAAGGATCTGCCTTTAAAAATGTCATGGTAAATTTGGCGTCTTCCCTTTGCCGGATCAATTTAATCATGATCTCATTGTTTCCTTTTCTCAGTTTTTTTCCAAACAGATGAATATTCTCCGGTGTCCACCCTTCCGGTTCCAGGCAGCGGCAGACGGACTCACCGTTTATCCACAGTTCAAAGGCGTCCGTATGTCCCAAATTGAGATGGACGGTCTGTTCTTCTTGGCAGACGATGACCCGTCTCAGATAAACCGCGCAAGGACCGTCGAAGGCGCAGATCTGCTTCATTCGAATCACGTCTCCTTCACAGAAACAAATTTCCCCCTCTTTTTCAAAGGTCTTCCTGTCTCCGTTTCCGGATCGTTCCAGTGCCGTCATGTACTCCTTTTGGGGATCCACTCTGGTATTTAAATGATAACACCGGACGATATCCGTATAGTTTTCCCTTCCCACTCCTGGAATTTTGCTGTAATAGCTCTCCTTGGGGTTCAGTTTCGGAATCGACACAATATTATCCCAGAATGGGCCAAATACGCGGTACGGTGTTTTTCCCACCACGCCGATTCTGCGCTGTGCCTGTCCGGCCTGTGTCGTTACCTTGACGGTTACCGCATTGGTTTCACTGACATAATCCACATCGGCTTTGTGTCTTACATGCAGGATCAGCCGCGTTTTTTTGCCCGCCGACAGGTACATAGGTTTCGCCGCGGAACCACCCTTTGCAGAGTCCTCCGCAAAAACCTCCAGTGCGTCGGACGGTTCTGCGGTGACCATTCCAGTGAGTCCTCGGTCGGTATGATTTTGGATGACAATGCCGATCCGGATTTCCTCCCCCGGCTGCAGATAGGGACCCTCCCCGTATTCGGCATGAATCGTAACCGGTTCTGCCTCGCACTTGGGGTGCCATGGTTTTTCGTCTGGTGCATTTGCAATCGTAACGGCACTGCGTCCCTCCCGTATGAAGTACAGTCCCACCCGGCATGTATCTGCCGCCAGATCATACACCCGGTCTGTCTTTCTTTTATAATTCAGCGTCAGCTTATACCCCGCATCCCGAAAGCCATATTCTTTTTCCAAATGTCTTGCTCCCATGACGGCACCCAGCAAAGCTCCCACATTTCCCGCTGTACAGTCCGTATCAAACCCTTGACGCACTGCCATCATGGTGCTTGTTATCATATCCCCTTCCCCTTTCAAAAGAGACATGACGATGATTCCCATATTTTGAAAAGAATTGGTACAGTCTCGGTGACCATATTTTGCCAGAATCCGGCTGCGGATGCGGCCGATATCCTCCTCCCTGTCGCACCACTGCCGTACATCGCGCACCAGCGCATAGGCCCGGCTGTCCTTTGGCATATGATCCATGCCAATGTCAAGCAGAGCCGGAATCCTGGATTCAAAAAAGGAGGCCGCAATCATGGCTGACCAGAATTGCTCAAAGTAAACAGAGTTTCCGTAATGGTCCAGAGTTCCGTCGATCTGGCAGATATCTGCTGCGCCGTCGGGGTTTCCCGGATAAATCATCCCCCATATTTCTCCGCGGATGGGACAGCCCATCCCCTCAAAGTAAAAATCATTTTCATAGATTCCCGTGTAGGGAGGACAGATATCCCGGTCGTAGTTTTTCTTAAACCAGGCGTACTCCCCCGGCCATAAGATATTTTTTTCTGAAAAAAGCTTGGCCAGATCATCTCCGGCAATATGGATCCCCTTCTGTTCCAATCCTTCCAGCCATAGAACCTGCAGATCCAAATCATCATTTGGCAGCATCTCAGCGAATAATTCCGGACTGTAGTCCAGTGAAATCATCTGCTTCATTCCTTCATAAGGGGCACCGATGGTGCCGCAGATGCACTTGCCCAGCCAGCAGCCGTAAACCTTATCAAAATACACTGCATAATCCAATTGTTTTTCCATATTTTCTCCCCATTCACCGCAAAACGGAATCCTGCCGTTTCTTACGGCTGAATTTTTATCACTGCCTTCACCACATCCGCTTTATGGGATACGCTGTAATCCATGGCTTTCTGCACCTCATCCAGCGGAAAGATATGGGATACGATCCCCTTCAGATTAACGGCCCCTCTGGCCACTGCATCGATGGCCATGGGATAGATGTGACGGTAGCGGAATACCGTTTTAAACGTCAGCTCTTTGTCCAGGGCAAGGCTCATGGGCAGCGTCATCTCTCCGCTCTTGCTGTATCCAACCAGCACAATCACGGAACCCTTCTTCACCATATGGATGGCCTGCACCGTGGTGGCCTGGGTTCCCGCCGTTTCCACCACCAGGTCGCATCCCTTTCCGTCCGTCAGGCGGCGCACCTCTTCCACCACATCGACGCTGCTTCCATTGATGACGCCGTCTGCGCCCAGCTCCAGCGCTTTCTGAAGTCTTTTTTCCATCAGATCCACCACATAAACCCGGGAGACTCCCATACTTTTCAATGCCATCATGGACACCAGGCCAATACAGCCGCTGCCCATGACGACGGCGGTCTGAAATCCTCATTGAAAACCGGCACAAAATGGCGGATCCGCTCTTCAAAATACGAAGCCGTAAAATTATCATTGCACATATTGATTCCCATTTCCAGGGAGGCGAAATCCCAGTCTTTTCTGGAAACAATATACTCAGCCATGGCCTTCTCCATCTAACCGTAGGCCAGATAGACCCGTTCCGGCATCTCTTCCCGTCTCGGCGGCTCCACCTCTCCTTCCACTCCCATATAATAGCAGTTGACATATGGAAGAATCACACGGACCACCTCCGGATCAAAGCCCAGATGACATTCCGCGGACATCCGCTTTAAATCATCCAGATTATCCGGCTTTCTTATGGTCACCTTCGTTTTTTTTGTCCCGATCATCCGGGATGAATTCTGCCAGCCTCCCTGAAAGGCACCATAAAAAATATAAGCTGGCTGCGCCTCTTCTGCCGGATCTGCGCAGCTTCCCTTTCTCTCCGTTCTGCGCCGTCACGTTTCTATCTTTTTTTGATAAAACTCAGATACGATCACCTTTGAGTCGGTATCCTCAGCGCTCCAGGCATATATGCCGATCAGTGTCCCCGTAAAACATCTTCCGGATACTTCACAGGAGATAAATCGGTTGGAAACCGGCCCGACCACTTCCCAGTCGTTCCCCTCTTCCCGAAACCAGAAGGTATCCTTCTCTTTCCCCGTCTGAATGTGCATGGAGAGTTTCCCCGGCCCGATCCTTCTTTCCATGACCGGCTGCACCAGATCTTCCGCTGTGCGTTCCATGATCAGATATACGCCGTCGCTTCTCTTCTGCTTTCCGATCCGGTAGTGGAACTCGGATGACAGATAGATCATCAGGCCGACCTCTTCCCCCACCGTTTTGGGATCAAAGGAAAATGTCATCCCAACCTCACAGGCAAAATCCATGGGACGCACACCCATAAATCCGCTTACCTGTCCCATTTTTCTTTTGGCCGGATACAGAATCATACTGCCGTTTCTCTGTTCTGCGTTCAGTTCCTTTTTGCTTCTCAGCCACACAAATCGGGGATCCCACTCCTTTTTTGTGAAATCCGCTTGCCATTGGGATGGTTCCTTCTGCTCCCCAAAGACCGGCCCATCCACCTCCAGAAGAGAACGTTTCGTCTCACTGATCCAGGGCCATCCCTGCTTCCACAGGACCGGCATCAGGAAGGTTTCCCGTCCCAGTGTGGTCATGGTGCGTCTGGACAATCGAATCCCCAGATGTACCATCCACCAGTTTCCCCTGTGATCTTCCAATAAATCTCCGTGGCCGGAACACTGGATCTGCTTGGTGGTGTCATGGGCATTGGTCAGAATGGGGTTCCATGGACAGCTTTCATACGGCCCCCAGATGGATTTGCTCCTGGCCACCGTTTCCATATGGTTAAAATCGGTACCTCCCTCTGCTGTAAACAGATAATACCATTCTCCCACATGGTAAATATGCGGCGCTTCCAGGTAACCGCCGCCGGTTCCCTCCCAGATGGCTTTTATATCTCCCAGACGTTCTCCTGTATGGGGATTGATCCTGGCCAGAGTGATTTCCTCTTTTTCCTCATGAACCCGGAAATTGGTGCAATAATACGCCTGATCGCCTTCAAAATAGAGGGACGGATCGATTCCCCCCATATCCACCCAAACGGGATCAGACCATTCACCCAGGATATCCTCCGTTTCCATAATGAAATTTCCCCGTCCGTCCACTGTGGCCGTCACATAAAAGGTTCCGTTTTGATACCGGATGGTGGGCGCCCAGATCCCGCCGGAGTCTTTGGCATCTGACAAATCAATCTGGCTTTCCCTGGTCACACAGGCTCCGATGGGTTCCCAATTCACCAGATCCCGGCTGTGATAAATGGGAATCCCCGGCGTATATTCAAACGAACTGGTCACCAAATAATAATCTTCCCCCACCCGGCATATGCTGGGATCCGGATGGAATCCCTTTATGATGGGATTTTTATAGTTCATCAGACTCTCCTTTCCCCACACAGATCACCTGATCTGCGTGGAATAAACCGCTTCCCCAGGCATGAACCGCCACTCTGCCCGGGGCAGCTCTCCGTTTTTTGTCAGAACGATACAATCGATCCGAATGCGGGATGCAAATACCTTCAGGGAAATGGTATGCGTTCCCCTGGTCAGCTTGGTCTCAGTCAGCGGAATCCATCTCCACACCTGCTCCGCCTCATATCTCCAGAGATTTCCTTCCCCGTACAGCAAGGCAGCGGGAATCTCCTTCTGATCCACAGCCAAAGCCACATCCGCGTTTTCTCTGGAATTGAATTTGGTCAGTACCCAGACGCGGTAGGAACCTCCGTCGCAGGAGATCTGATAATTCAGAGACGGCGCCTCCTCTTCCCGGCTCCACGTCAGGCCCTTCTGTCGGATATAGAGGGCCAGTCCCTTTCTGCCATGGGACTCGCTGGCACAGTACTGCCATGGCCCTTCCATGTTCGCATACGGCGACCGGGCCCAGGCTCCCATGGCCTCGATGGCGATGATCCCCTCTCTCTCCTCATAAAGGCTCTTTCCGGAATCCACCAGCTGTTCTGCCAGACGACCCTGATCCTGGAATCCGGCGTTTCTTTCGTCTCCCTGGACAGGCGTCCCGATCGGTATGATCCGGTCCTTCGCCAGCAGGGTATCTCTGTCATTCGTTTCGTCTGCATAGAGAGTGGGACGGGGCGAAATCTCCAGGTTTCCGTACCAGATCTGTCCGGCCCTTTCCACATCCTTCGCCTCCAAAAGCGTCGGATCTCCCGGCCGGATACCCAGATTGTTCTCTTTTCTCTCTCCCGTATAGAGGACAAAACGGGAAAAGGCAAAGTAGGGATCCATGGCCACAAAATCAATGGTATGGGCGCCCTTTTTCAAACCGGACAGCTTTTGATAAAGCTTGTCCACATGATCCATGGTATTCTCCGCCCAGGAGCCGCGCCACTCATCGTTGGACTGGGAAGCCAGCACGAAGGGTTCTTTCCCATCCACGGATATTCCCACGCGGATCTGTCCCACCGAGTTCAGCGACGGATAGCGGTGTACCTCCAGCAGCACATCGGCATCTTCGTCTAAAAGGAACGAGTAGGAAAGCACGGTTCCCGGCGCGCCGGATTCCATCAGATCGCCTCCGCCTCTTCCCAGGCGTTTCACCGGTTTCCAGGCAGGGGCGTTTCGATGCATCTTTCGCACAGCATTTTTTTCTGCTGTCTCTGCCGCCCTGTTCTTCCCGTCCGAGGCAGCCATGGTCAGCGCTCCATCCTCCAAAACCGGGATGCGGCATCCGCCCATCTCTGTCCCGGCCGCGGCATGGAAACGCTTTTCCTGGCTGAAGGCTGTGACTGCGATCGTTCTGGTCTCTCCATCCGTGACATTGCGGATCTCGATGGTTCCGATCCTGTCGGAATCCATGGCTTCCACGGTGACAAGGATCCGCTGCTCCGTTTCCACCTCTCCCGCCGTGCTGGAAAGTGTCATCCACGGATCGGCTTTGATCTCATAGGAAAATCGGCCCTCCCCGGCATTGGCGATCTCCAGCCACTTGGTGCCCGGCTGCCCGAAGGTGATCCGATCCTCCTCCCCGTTGAAACAGGTGACGATCATGCTTCTCCTTCCCATGGACAGCGGCGGGGTGCAGGCCGGATACATGGCTGTGCGCGGCGGCGGGAAATCCTCCGGCGTCACCATCTTATCCCACTTTCCGTCTGCCATCACCTCATTATAGTAGCGCAGCATCTTCCTGCGCAGATCATCAAAGAAACGGGAATCCTTCGTATACTGCCAGGCGGCCGCCATCTTTCCCTGCGCCTCACAGAGGGTACTTCTGTCGGCGAAATAGTACATGGCATTGGTATAATAGGCCGCGTGAATTTTCATCAGCACCATCTGGAAAAATGCATCCTTTTCTTCCTGCGGCAGCGTCTCATAGATGGCATTTCCTTTCTCATACAATATCTTGAGGGCATTCATCCGCCCCGTCCACTCATCGCCGTAGGCGGTCAGGGAAAAGACATCCTCTTCCAGGTTTTCAATCTTTCTCACGTTAACGATCTGGGTAAAATCATTGAGCAGCCTGGCCGTCTCTTTGCCGTGGTTTCCGCTGAAGGTCCGGTCAATCCACTGCTCCAGATACCGATCCACATCGTCTGTGGTCTGCGCGCCCTCTTTTCCGATTTCCCAGGCCAAGCGCAGATAGAACTCCACTTCCTGCTCCAGCGGCTTTAGGGCTCCCACATTCATGACCCACAGCTTTCGGATGCCGTTTTCATAGGCCTTCTCCAGCTCATATTTGGTCTGGGCCAGGGGAATGGAACAGATGAACAGGTAGGAGCGTCCCGGCGGCGCCCAGTAGGAATTGTGGTAGTAGATACCGTTGCCGCCCTTTCTTTCCTGCTCTTGGGCGGAAGGATACCGTCTGACATACCCATAGTTGTCATTGGACCAGATCAGGGTGATGTCCTCCGGGATCTTCAGCCCATTATCATACAGCTCCAGCACTTCTTTGTAGGGGACAAACAGCTTCAGCGGATCGTAATCCAGGGTTTCTCTGAGGATTTCCTGCTGATCCTTCATGATTTTCTCCAGCAGCGCGATCTTTTTTTCCCGCATCTCTTCCTTCGTATCGGCATGCAGGTTTCTGGTCTCAAATCCGGAATCGTGGATCCCCCGCATGCCCAGCGTATAGCTGACTTCAAACCCGGCGTTCTGCTCCACGCTTTCTCTCCAGTATTCCTTCAAAATCTCCCGGTTGCGCCCCTCGATGGAATAGTCGTACTCTGCGTCGGTGTATCCCTTTTTCGTGATCCATGGAATCCACTCCCGGTTGTTGCTGCGCATGAGCATGTCGCAGTGGGAAGTCCCCACCACGATGCCCATCTTATCCGCCAGAGCGCCGTTTTCCACATGCATATTGAAGGAGTTGACATGCATGGCAGGCCATATGTAATTGCCCTTGAGGCGCAGAATCAGCTCAAACAGCTTTTCATACGTGTGAAGGCCGATGGTGGGCTCATCCATGTGGGCCTTGGCCCAGTGATCCAGCTCTTCCTCATCATTGATGAAGATGCCGCGGTACTCCACCGACGGATAATCCGAGTACTCAAAGCCCTCCGGAAAACAGATCTCCTCCTGTTTTTTCACCGGCACATCGGCCCAGTAATACCAGGGGGATACCCCGATCCGCTCACAAAGTTCATACACACCGTAGATGGTTCCCCTTCGGTCGGTGCCGACGATCCGAAGACTTCCATCGCAGACCTTCAGCAGATAGGCCTCCTTTCGCAGATTTCCCTGTTCATCACATAGCTTTCCCATGGATCGAAAGGGTTCTGTCCATGGGGAGACGCCCAGCGTTCCCACAAAGAGGGTTTTCTCCCCGCTTTCTGCTGTGCGAATATCCGCCGCCTGTTTCAGATCCTGTTTCAAATTGCTGACCGCGATTTTTACCGCTTCGGACTCCGAAGCCTCACAGCAAAGGCCAATCTGCCCGCCCGCTTTTACTCTAAAATCCATATGCACCTCTCATTTCCGGCTGTCCGCCCCACACTCATTTTTACCACCTGTCTTGTACAGATGGGTTTCTGTTTATGATATCATAGGATTGTTTCTTACTCTACGTTATTTCTTTCTTTTTTCTTCCTTTTTTCTTCCATTTTATCAAAAGAAATTTGCCATATTTTCACACAAAAAAGCAGCTTTCTCCCCACGACAGAAGCCGTGAGAATTCAGCTGTTTCTCTCGTTTTTGATTCATCTATACTCGCATTTCGTGCATCTTATGATTCACTGGGCAGTTCTTTCAGGCAGCGTCTGATAAACTGGTCATAAATATTGATCGTCTCATCTGTCCAGTAAATCCCCCCGGCATGCTCTGCTTTTCTCACCAGGTACAATTCGGCATCTTTTCCCGCTGCCTTTAATGCCTGATACAAGTCCACACTTTCCTGACAGAATACCGTCTTATCCTTTGTCCCGTGAAGAATCAAAATAGGCGGAAACGATTCCTGCACATATTCTTTTGCATTGGCCACTTTGGCTTCTTCCTCGTGTTCCCGAATATTGTATCCCATCAGCATCCCTTCCGGGCTGTTTGGCAGTTGGTGGATCGTCGTACTTGGAAAACCATAGGGGAGAGTCACATCGACAGAACCATACAAATCAATGATTCCCTTCACCTCACAGGATTCTTCATAAATTGGCTCATCCAATTTCCCTGATTTTGCTGTCATCCCTGCCAACACGCAGGTATGGCCGCCGGAAGAATCTCCCATAATAACAATATTGTCTTTTTCGATCCCATACTCATCTGCATTCTTTTTCAAAAAGCGGACGGCATTTTTGGCGTCAATGATCTGTGCCGGAAAGTGGGCGGTCAGACTGGAACGATATTCTACAATGGCACACACATACCCTTTCTTAGCCAAAAACCCCATGTTGTTCACATTCACATAAAGCTTCTGCGGAAACCATCCAGACCCCTGCACGAATACAATACAGGGAAAACGGTGCCCCGGATCATTAAAAATCGTCGGCACAATCATCTGCAGACGCAGACCCTTTTTTTCATCGTAGACCACATCCGGATAATACCGAACCCAGAGTTCATCTCCAGTCATGTTAATCTCTTTTGCCCCTTCTACCTGATCCGTATAATCAGGCATTGTTTCATACGTATAATCTTTTACTTCAATCTCCATTTACAGTCTCCTTTCTCCTTATTTTCTTTTTAGATAATTGCGAAACTCTATAGGCTGCATAAATCCTCACTTTTTGAGCCTTACCATCTTCATTGCTCCTCACCAATGCTTTTGTTTGCGGAAACCATTCACAGGCCGGAGAGAGCGAACCTTTTTCCT
>DVJD01000043.1 GCA_018710785.1 Candidatus Fimimorpha excrementavium | reverse complement strand
AGGGCTGAAAGAATCAAGTACCGGCGTTTTTCAAAATCCTGCAAAGTGTCTCCCACCTCTCTCTGGCTGATCACACTAAGCTTTACCATCCTCATCGCTCCTCACCAATCCTTCTATTTCCGAAAAATATTCTCAGGCCGGATAGAACGAACCTTTTTTCTGACGGGCTTTGAAAAACGTCGGTACTTGATTTTTCCAGCCGGACACGGCGCAGAAAAATCTTAGTACCGCTACGTTTTTCACTGAGCGAGAGCGCCCCGACAGGGAAAAGGTTCGTTCTATCCGGCCGTCCGGGTCTCCGTTTTGTTCACAATTTATTTATTCATGCGTTTGTCCTGCCTATTTCTGAACTTTTATGCTGAAAAATGAACGCAAGATCGGGATTGTCTGATAGTTACGACCATGATATAATTTTTGAAAAAAGAGGAACTGGATGAAAAGTAAAACAGGAGGGATGATTTATGGCATTGCCACGGGAAAAATTATATACCATTGAGGATATTTATGCGTTGCCGGACGGAACACGGGCTGAGTTGATTGACGGCGAGATGTATATGATGGCACCGCCGGGAAGAAGACATCAGGACATTTCAATGAATGTATCGACATCTATTAACAGATACATTAAAGACAAAAATGGTAATTGTAAAGTATATGCAGCCCCATTTGCGGTATTCCTCAACGAAGATGACAGAACTTATGTGGAACCGGATATTTCGGTTATCTGTGATGAATCCAAATTGGACGAGCGCGGATGCAATGGTGCACCTGACTGGATTGTTGAGATCGTATCGCCGGGAAGCAAACGAATGGATTACTTCATAAAATTATTTCAATATCGGACAGCGGGAGTAAAAGAATATTGGATCGTGGATCCTGACAAAAAACAAGTCATGGCGTACGAGTTTGATAAAGACGATGTAAATGCCTATTCATTTTCCGATGAAGTGCCCGTTGGTATTTACGGTGGAGATTTGAAGATTAAAATGGAATAATATCTTCTTCCGTTCCGTGTTTTTTTCATTCAAATCCAGATAATGCCGGAAATGTCTCCCGTAAAGTGAATATTGTTTTATTTTTTGCCATTATAACACAAGACAGAAGCCTGAAACAAGAGTATAATCCTATTTAGAAGGACTCATGGAAGATGGTTCCATGGAAAAGAAAAAGACGCGGACCACAGGTCCGCCACCATAAAACAGGAGGTAGTAAAATGGCAAAAAGCAGATTAATCGGGGATTATCCGGTTATTGGAATCCGTCCTACCATCGACGGCAGAAGGGGTTATTTAAAAGTAAGAGAATCGCTGGAAGAGCAGACCATGAACATGGCGAAATCCGCCGCAAAATTGTTTACAGATAATCTGAGATATTCCAACGGAGAACCGGTGAAGGTTGTCATCGCGGACACCACCATCGGCCGTGTGGCGGAGGCCGCAGCCTGTGCCGCAAAGTTTAAAAAAGAAGGCGTGGATATCACATTGACCGTAACGCCGTGCTGGTGCTACGGCGCAGAAACCATGGACATGGATCCCATGACCATCAAAGCGGTTTGGGGCTTCAATGGAACGGAGCGTCCCGGAGCGGTTTATCTGGCTTCCGTATTGGCTACCCATGCCCAGAAGGGGCTTCCGGCGTTCGGTATTTATGGCCATGATGTGCAGAATGCAGACGATACGGAGATTCCGGAAGATGTAAAGGAAAAACTGCTCCGCTTCGGCCGTGCGGCTGTGGCAGCTGCCACCATGAGAGGAAAATCCTATCTGCAGATCGGATCCATCTGTATGGGAATCGGCGGATCCATCATTGATCCGGCATTTATCGAAGAATATCTGGGCATGCGTGTGGAATCCGTGGATGAAGTGGAAATCATCCGCCGTATGACAGAAGGTATCTACGACGAAGAAGAATTTCAGAAAGCTCTTGCATGGACCAAGGAAAAATGCAGGGAAGGTTTTGATAAGAACCCGCCGGAAGTTCAGAAGACTCCGGAAGAAAAGGAAAAGGATTGGGAGTTTGTCGTTAAGATGATGTGCATCATCAAAGATTTGATGAACGGAAATCCAAATCTGCCGGAAGGCCGCGAGGAAGAAATGGTCGGCCACAATGCCATCGCCGCCGGTTTCCAGGGACAGAGACAGTGGACCGATTTTTATCCCAACTGCGACTTCGCAGAGGCCATGCTGAATACATCCTTTGACTGGAACGGCGCGAGAGAACCCTATATTCTGGCGACAGAAAACGATGTATTAAACGGCCTTGGCATGCTGTTCAACAAGCTTTTGACCAACCGTGCGCAGATCTTTGCCGATGTCCGTACCTACTGGAGTCCGGAAGCCGTAAAGAAGGCGACGGGATATGAACTGGAAGGTGTGGCAAAGGAAGCAGGCGGATTTATCCATCTGATCAATTCCGGCGCTGCCTGCCTGGATGCCAATGGCGCTGCCAGAGATGAGAACGGCAATCCGGTGATGAAGGAATGGTACCATGTGACAGAAAAGGATCAGGAAGCGATCATGAATGCCACCACATGGAACGAAGCCGATTTCGGATACTTCAGAGGCGGCGGTTATTCTTCCAGATTCTATACGGCGGCAGAAATGCCGGTGACCATGATTCGTCTGAATCTGGTAAAGGGACTGGGACCGGTGCTTCAGATCGCAGAAGGCTGGACCGTGAACCTTCCGGAAGACGTGACCGATGTGCTTTGGAAGAGAACCGATTACACCTGGCCATGTACCTGGTTCGCACCGAGAACCACGGGCAAGGGCGCATTTAAGACGGCTTACGATGTGATGAATAACTGGGGTGCCAACCATGGCGCCATCACCTATGGCCATGTGGGCGCCGATCTGATCACCCTGTGCTCCATCCTTCGCATCCCGGTAAGCATGCACAATGTACCGGAAGAAAAGATTTTCCGTCCGGCCGCATGGAATGCATTCGGCATGGATAAGGAAGGCCAGGACTATCGAGCATGCCAGGCATATGGTCCTATGTATAAAAATATCAGATAATCGTTTGAAAGAAGCGAAAAGCGGACAGCGAATCACCTCTTAGTGCAAAGGGCTGGCTGTGGGGGATATCCTCTGCGGTCGGCCCTTTGATGCATGGAAGGGACGCGGAGGGCGGGAAAGACAACGTCCAGGCGAAGCGGAAAAAGGGAAAACGATAAGAGAGAAATGAGGGATAAAATGGGAAAAAAACGTGTGCTTGCATTTGATTTCGGGGCATCCAGCGGCCGCGCCATGCTGGGAACCTGTGAAGACGGGCAGATCCGGTTGAAGGAGATCCACCGATTCTCCAACGATCCGGTGATTGTAAACGGCACCATGTATTGGGATGTACTGCGCCTGTTTCATGAGATTAAGCAGGGCATCTTAAAGGCAAAACAGGAAGGCGGATTTGACAGCATCGGCATCGATACCTGGGGCGTGGATTTCGGCCTGCTGGATGAGGACGGATATCTTTTGGAAAATCCGGTTCACTACAGAGACAGCCGGACCGAGGGAATGCTTCAGGAAAGTTTTAAACGGATTCCGAAGAAGCGATTTTATGAGATCACGGGAAACCAGTTCATGGAAATCAATACGGCCTTCCAGCTGCTGTCTTTGAAACTGAAACGGCCGACTCTGTTAAATCGGGCCAAGCGGATGCTGTTTATGCCGGATCTCTTGAATTTCATGCTGACCGGACAGCAGAAAACGGAATACTCCATCGCATCCACTTCTCAGCTTTTGGATGCCGGAAAAGGGACCTGGTCGAAGGAGGTCATCGATGCATTGGGACTTCCAGAGGATATCTTTACAGAGATCGTTCCCAGCGGTACAAAGGTGGGATGTCTGAGTCCGGCCATCTGTGAGGAATTGGGGGTAGAGCCAGTAGATGTCATCGCTGTGGCCGGGCATGATACCCAGTGCGCGCTGGTGGCAGTGCCCGCCAAGCAGGATGACTTCATTTTCATCAGCTGCGGCACCTGGTCTTTGTTTGGCACAGAGCTGGAACAGCCGCTGATCAATGAAAAATCTGAGCGGTACAACATTACCAATGAAGGCGGGTATGGGAAAAAGGCGTCATTCCTGAAAAATATCATCGGCCTGTGGCTGATTCAGGAAAGCAGGAGACAGTGGATCCGGGAAGGAGAGGAACTGGGATTCGGGGATCTGGAAGAGATGGCGAAAGAATCCATAGAGCAGACCGGAAACACCTATCCCAGCCTCATAGATCCCGATGCGCCGGAGTTTGTGCCCGCCGGAAATGTGCCCAGGCGGATTCAGGAATACTGCAGGCGGACAGGCCAGACCGTGCCAAAGACAAAAGGTGAGATCGTGCGCTGCATCAACGAAAGCCTGGCATTTAAATACCGGATGAATCTGGAGGAGATCGCAGACTGTACCGGAAAGACCTATGACAGCATCCATATGGTGGGAGGCGGCACCCAGAGCAAACTGCTGTGTCAGATGACCGCGGATGCCTGTGCCTGCCGCGTGGTGGCAGGCCCTGTGGAAGCCACCGTCATGGGAAATGTGGCATTGCAGCTTATGGCGGCCGGAGAGCTGGACGGGCTTAGGGAAGTCAGAGAATTGATTCAGAAGTCGCCGGATATCGCCGTATATGAACCGCATACGGCAAGCGAGACGGAAGAAGCCTATCTCCGATTCAAAGCCATGGTGGAGGCCGCCCAGTAAAGCGGGCAGCGGGATGCGATTCGAACGTGCGGGCTTATGCGGACTGGAAAGGCTGCAGTTAACTGGAAGAATAAATGAAAAGAGAGGAAATGAAAATGTTAAAAGGAATACCGAAAATTTTATCTCCGGAGTTATTGAAAGTATTGTGTGAAATGGGACACAGCGACCGGCTGGTGCTGGCCGACGGAAATTTTCCGGCAGAGTCCATGGGAAAGGATGCCATCGTCATCCGCTGCGACGGCCACGGCGTACCGGAACTGCTGGATGCCATCCTGCAGGTATTTCCGCTGGATACCTATGTGGAACATCCGGTGAATCTGATGGAAGTGATGCCGGGGGATGATGTGGAGACGCCGATCTGGGATACGTATAAGGAAATCATTGCAAAGCATGATGAGAGAGGCGAAAAAACAGTGGGCAATATCGAGCGGTTTGCCTTCTATGAGGAAGCGAAAAAAGCTTATGCCATCATTGCCACCGGAGAAACCGCGCTGTATGCCAATGTAATGCTGCAAAAAGGGGTGGTGACCGACTAGACTCTGGCGGCAGGCGAGAAAAGCAGGGCGGAGCCGGAAAGATAGGAACCAGAAAGAACGAAAGGAATATGGTGCGGAGCACGCTGCGGAAAATGGGTTATTACCCTTAATTCCATTTTAAGCAGCGTGCTCCGCTTTTATGTAACGTCTGTTTTCCATTGGGTCTCCATGCCGCATGACGTTCGGGATTACCATAGAGACGGATATGCGGTTACTGGGGGAGGGTTTGGTGCGGGATGGAAGTTCTGTGAAAAAAGTGAGAGAAAAACTTGCCATTTTTATATAGTATACCATGAAAAAAGTGGCAATTGAAAAAAATGAAAAAAGCATTATAATTAAAATAAAGATAAGAACGAGATCATAAACAGAAAAAATGACGGAGTATGAGGATAAAAGAGAGGATAGTGGGAGCAAGTACATTTAACAAACAGAATGTTCAGTTAGGGTAGGAGGGTTCTGGGATAGTAAAAGGATCCGTACTGTGAGATGGAGGGAGGAAATGAGGATGAGGTTGAAAAAATGGGCAAGTATAATGTGTGCAGTATGTATGATGACTACAATACTTATTCCAAATGTTAGTATAGCAAAAAATTATGATAGTAGAATTACAAGAGAAGATCTGCAAGGGGCAGAAATAAAAGAGTGCTATACAACACAGAGGGGAGAGTATAAGACGTTAGATCGTAATGGAACTATAATATATTATTATGAGGATATGACTGGTTATGAAGAATATGCTTATAATAAAGACGGTAAGGTGATATATCAGTCTTTGGTTAATGGCGAGGTTCAGGAAGCGCAGGTGTATTCGGATGAAGATTTTAAGGTGTCTGAGCAGGAAGTGTCTGAAGCACAGTTAAAAATAATTAGTGAAACTGTTGAGGAGGGAAATTTTTCAAATGCCAATGAATTGGAACAACTATTAAAGGAACAGGGGATAACATACGTACAGGTAGAAGAGAATGAGGGAGCATATTTAATTGATCCATTTAAAAGAATACAAACGAGAGCAAGTAATGTAGATATTGGGATGGAGGGACTCCTTCAGGCATTTCCGGCAAAGGATAAAACAGTATCGGCTACTAGATATTTTGACGCGCGTCCAGAGCCTACAGTGAGAACATTGATATCTTGTAAAGACACAAGAAAATTCTATGTAAACACGAAAACATCGACTTTTAGTTTGGCAGCGGGGTTGAGTGTAGTTGCTGCAGCGGCAAAAGTATTTATGACTCCAGCAAAATTATCGAATGTGATAGGGTTTGCAATAAGTGTAAATAAGTTGGTGGAAAGTGTCAATTTAAGTCGCTCTATGACGGCAGAGGCAACAGCAGTAAGGCAAGCGTGGATGTATGATAGAACAAATTACATGCAAGATGTTATAGTATATAGTATAACAAGAACAGATTATTTTAGGGTTGGAACAGCATCAGACAGCTCACCATTCGCATGGTATGGAGATGGAGGCACATTGTTTAATAACATTTCTGCATCTACTGTAATAGATAATGGGATAAGTGCTTGGAATTCTGCTATAGATAGATATGGAAGATGGCCATGGATCATCGTCTAAAGAAAATCATAGTTCTTATCAGCATAAGTATAATAGGAATCGGGATAGGATCGTATTTTTTAGAACCGTATTGGGTGAAACAGAATCATTTGAGTAAAAGCAGAGCATTGTTTTTGACCGATGTTGCTGAACAATTTTCTGATTCCCTAAGTGCCAGGGCAGCTGAGAGAGGGATTTTCTATGAGAAAATACCAGATGTATCGGGAGAAACGATCTTTTTGTCAAAGGATGTGATAAACATAGGAGAGAGATACTATGCCTGTGGAATTTATGGAATGACGGATTGGTTCACCTGTATATGCATCTATAGCCGTGAACGTTTTACAGCAGTGGACAGCGATAAATGGGATATTCAGATTTTGTGTGAGGGCAGTGAAGGGAACAAATATGTAAAAGAGACCGTGATGTGGCCAATCCTGGATAAGCATCTTTGGGGATACGAAGGTGTCATATATCTTCCGTCACCCAATCATCTGGAAAAGAATGTTTTAGAATTCGTGATCTGGGATGCGAAGGATCCCAATAGCAGACGAACGGTGGAAGTGGAATTGGAAACATATAAAATGCCTTAGTTATAATGGGGAAAAAGGCTGGGTAGTTTAAATGATTGGAAAATGATCATGGAAACTGCCCAGTTTGCATACTGCAGAAATGTGGATACCCTTGCAATCCAGCTGCTTTCATGCTATACTAGCCGCGTTGCAGTTCGTATCATAGACGGCCTTTGCAGCAAAACAGTCGTGTGTTCGAGACCTTCCACACGTAAAACAAAACTAAAGGAGATAGTAAAATGAAAGCAAAGAACGTATCCATGACCTCGTTTCTCACCCAGGGCGGAGTTATCGCAGCGATTTATGTGGTACTGACCCTGCTGTTTCAGGCAATCAGCTTCGGGCCCATTCAGTTTCGTATTTCGGAGCTTTTGTGTGTGCTCCCGTATTTTACACCGGCGGCGATTCCGGGATTGTTTATCGGATGTCTGCTGGGGAATATTCTGGGTGGAGCAGCGATTTATGATATCATCTTCGGGAGTCTGGCGACTCTGATCGGAGCCCTGGGGTCCTATGCCATCCGAAGACATAAGCCGCTGGTGGCGCTTCCGCCGATTTTGGCCAATACGCTGATCATCCCGTTTGTCCTCCGCTATGCCTACGCCATGCCGGACGCGCTCTGGTACCTGATGGCGACCGTGGGTATCGGAGAGATTTTGGCGATCGGGGTTTTGGGAACGGGAGTCATGTATCTTTTGGATAAGAATGCCTATGTGGCAGGATTTCTGCGCGGCAGCATCCACCGCGCTTAGACGGGGCGGAGGCAGACAACGCCGCAGCACAATCAAATCAAGGTTTTTATATACAAAAACAACAGGAGATCCGCCGGACGGTTCTGTGAGTCATTTCACATAAGAATCGTTCGGCGGATTTTGCATGCGGAGAATGAATTAGATGTTTTCTTTTTTTAAGTTCTAAAATAAAACAGAATATCAATGAAAAATAAAGCTATGCGAATGGATAAAAAAATGATATAATTATGAAAAGTAGATTGATTGCGGGGGGAAAGATGATATCAGGAGGATTCATAAACTTTATAGTGCCATTAATAGATAAAAAAAAGCAGGTTTTAAGCGGAATCATTGACCTCTGTGATTGGAGAAAAATGCATAAGAACCAGAGAAATATAGATATACTGGAAGCACAGGCATTAATGCAGAGGCTTGGATTCATGAACGGTTTGTGTGAATTTTTGGTTGAAGATTCTGAATTTGAGTATTTATGTTTGAGAGAAGCCATATGGAACAGTATGTATCATGCAGAATGGGAAATATGGGAAAAACAAATGGAACAGTGTGCGGCTTTCAACAAAAAAAATCGATTGTATCAACAGTTTTATGAGGAAATGCGTTGCAGAAAAATGATATATGATAAGAAAGAGCCGGAAGAAATTGATTTAAAACTGAAAGCCGCGCTGGATTTGACAAAAAAAGAATATTTCATGGGAAATATGGCAAATGAGTTTCTTTGTTCCAGTGAAATGCGTTTATTGGAACTTCATGCGTTGGTTTTAGAGAAGAAGGGAAATAAGAATGAGGCAAAGGCCGTATTTGACTATTTGATATCTTTTTTAGAAGTGAGATGTGAAGATAATTATATGAAGATGGAATTACTGCCAGATATCTATGCAGTATACGGGGCTTTTCTGGGGCGGTGTAAACTGCCGGAAGAAAAGAAGCAAATAGTAAGAAAAGGAATAGAATTGCTTGATACGTATCATAGAAACTGGAATAGAGAAAGACTGAAAGAATTGTGGTTGAATACGAGAGAAAAGGGAAAAAAATATGCGGCCCAAAATCCTTTACAAGATCATTATTTGGGAATCGGCAATGGGAAAGATATATGCAGCGAAGTGAATTTGTTAAAAAATATTTCACCATTTTCAGAAATATTGTATCTTTGCCGGAAGGCGGTCGGCATGACACAGAAGGAAGTGATTGGAGAATACTGTGATGTGGCACAGATTTCAAGAATAGAGAATGGAAAAAGGGTTCCAGGCCAAACTATGAGACAGCTTTTTGCCGACCGGATAGGGACAGATCGCGGAAATAGGATATATGCGTTACAAATGGTTGGGTATCATCAGATCGTGGCACAAATGCGGGTCATATCCGATATCTATAAAAACAACTACAAATCTGCAAAATGGAGACTGCGGTGCCTTGAAAAATCTTTGGATATGTCATTGGATAGAAATAGGCAGTTTATCATTTTTGCGACGGCTTTTGTAGATATGAAACTTGGAAAATTAAAGAAGACTCATGGAAACGAGGCGGTATTTACAAAGGTAAAGAAAGAACTGAGCTATATGATTCCTGAACATGCAGATTATAACTATTGGCCTTTTCAAATATGGGAATTTTTAGGTGTGATGGTATGCATGGAGGCAGAATCGGAAGAAGAAAAAAGGAATAAGATCTATGAACGTATTGTGGAAAATTATCGGAATAGACGAGCGTGGATGAGTCGGTTTGATTGGGAAGTGAATATTTTGCAAAAGAAATAATGAATAAGTTGCCGACTTTTGTATATTGTGTTGTTGAAAAATGGCAATTGAAAAAAGGCGGAAGATCTATAATAATTAAAAGAGAGACAAGCGGTATAACTAAGACAAAAACGCTGGTTAGTGGATATACGGAAAAAAGTATTGGTTAAAACGATTAAAGTTTGATCTTGGAATTTATGTTTTTGCTATGACAGTGTGGAGGAAAATATGAAAAAACAAACTTCGAAGATTTTGATTTTCATTAGAATCATTTTATTACTTCTGTCACTTTTGGCATACACGTACGGACGTTTTTCTATTTTTCTATTTTTTTCTTTGCTGTTTATCTGGGACATTATAAAAATAGTCGGTATTCTGAAAAGAAAAATAGTCAGCCATACAAAGTTTGAAAAAGTTGGGGGAGTAGCATTAGTAGTGGACGGCATGTTGACGCTTTTGCTGTGGTCTATGCTGGGGCCGGGGGCTCATTCTGCCATATATTATAAATCGGGAGAGTTGCGTTATCATATACTGGAGGGGCGATATAAACAGGCGGCCGAACAGGTTTTACCTTATTTGGAAGAGACAAACGGGGAAAATTACAAAAGTTATGAAGTGAATTTTCCTTTGCTGACAGATACATCCTTTCTTATTTACAGAAAAAATGAAGAGGATATTTTGCTGATGTTTGGTACAGGAAATACAGATCGGGTGACCGGAATTGCTTATTTTTCCAATGAAAATGCCTGGAAAATGATGGGAAATTTTCGGTATCGTGAAAAGGTGGATGAAAACTGGGCCGTGTATACAACGGCCTAGTTTTCATATTGACTTATAAACCTATCACAAACGTAGATGCACCAATTTGAATTAGGAAATGAAATTTTGCAAAAGAAATAAGTGAAAGATTTATAATCCCCAGATATGCGTATTAAACCATTCATGCTTTTTCGCTTCTGTACTGATACTGTGGCTTATACTCTCTATATATTTCCCAAGCTTATTATGATGTTGTCTTTCCCAGCTCAACATACTCTCGCAGCTCAGCACTTTTTTCCGCACCGGCTGCTACCGGAAACTCCTGCTCCTGTCGTCTGACCGGTTTCAACATATCCCCACCGTTCCAATAATAGGCCCGTAAATGTGCCATTTTATCTACCCCTGGGCTCCATCCCATCGGGCGGGGACTCATACGCATGGACAGAACGTGACTCACATGTCCTTCAGCCCTGCATCCCTTCACTGTCTTGCGGTTCGCTAAACGGATTTTTGCCGCTGTCCTGTTCGAAAGGATGTAGGAGGCACTCTCATCAATCCTCTTTTCCCACTCTGGATTCAAGTCCCTCCATTTGCATTCAGATAAAGCTTCTTCACTTTTTCCAGAACATAATGGCTGTCCAGATATGTATACACCTCGCCCCACAGCTTTGTATTATCTGCTCCGCTATAGACTCCGCTGAAGTAACGGGAATTGACCAGCTTATTCTTTTTACTCCTTAGAACTTCCGGCTCAATCTCCTCATACACATACTCCAGCTTCGCCAGAACACAGTTATTCTTCCAGTTGTTCTCTCCAACCTCCAGATCCCCCTTCTTCTCTTTGAACTGCAGGGATACATGGTCTTCATCTGCGTCAATATACAGATAGTCAACTACCTTTTTTCTGGCTTCGTTTCCTTATGGTGTGGGAATGTCAGTTTATGCAGTTTATTTTTGAGGGTCTGTTTATTCCGGAACAATGTCTTTTCAAAACAAATGGTTCCAAGACATGTTGTCAGCTTTTACTATCTGTTCTTACCACTTCCCAGGACTGTTTCCTTTTCTATGTGTCCTACAAAAATTTTTCGCTAGCGCCCCAAACGGGCATGAAAATTTTGCTGTAAATAGGGGAAAATTGAGGTTAGGGAGAACAAATGAAAAATGGGAAGATAGAAACGTCGGAATTTTCCTAGTAATACGACGGAAGATGGGTTTTTTGTGGAAATGAGTCAAAAAAACTATACAAATTAATATATTTATGTTATAATTAACCAAGATAAAGAGATTGCTCACTGGCCGGAAAAAGTCCCGGTTTCATTTCCGGGACATGGGGGCAATACGTTTTGGTACGGAAGAATCGGACAGGATGTCAGACAGCATAGAGGGGAAGGCTATCGTTATCGTAGCAGTTAAGGAATCTTTCCGGAGGGGATTTTTCAGAAGAAGGCAGGGGATGAGATGAAAGTTCGCTTTATTTTGTTGGGGGCAATGCTGCTGATGACTGTTTTGACAGGATGTGCAGACGATAATCGTGGGGATGTCGGGCAGTCCATGGAGCTTGGTTTAAAAATCGAAAATGGAATAGTTCCAAAGGAAGAAAAAAGCGGGCAAAGATTTATGGCGCGTATTTTTGGGAGTGGAACGAGCAGAAAATGTTGGATACCTTGCTTGGAGGAAAGGAACGAAAGAAAGAGATACAGGCCTCCTCCGTTGCGTATTACTATGAAGATGATCGGGAGAACACGGCGCTGCTGCTGTATGACGGAGGAAAAGCATGGGGAGAGAACGGCGGTTTGGACGGAGGATTTTCTTATAGCACTGAGAAAGCAGGGCAGCATATGAATTCTGTGCAGTATAGTCATGTGTTATCCATGGACCCGGATTCTTTGGAAAGAAAAGGTATGGATGCGTATCCGGATGCGGAAGAAAGAGATTTGTCCTTTAAGAGATTTTCGGATTCGGAGCAGGAAGTGAGAAACATATGGGAAACGCTGGAGCTTCCGCAGCTGGAATTGGCAGAAGCCTTTAGTATTACAAAGGAACAGATGCAGGATAAAATTGAGCACTTAGATGAGGAAACCAAGCGGGATACATTTGAACATTTTTATGCCGCAGAAGAGGACGAGTGCTATGTGATGATCTATCATCAGATGGTGGACGGCATACCGGTTGTGGATGTGTATTGGCCGGAGGAACCGAGAGAGATCGGGGAAGCGCCGGAGACCTATGCATCGGCTGTGGTAAACCAATCCGGCGTCATGTGGATGGAAGCGATGGGGCTTTATACATTGGTGGGAGAGGGAGAAGAAAACGATTTGATTTCTTATGAAGAAGCGTTGGATGTCATAAAAAAAGAGTATGCGTATTCATCCAATGCGGCGCTTAAGGAGGCAGGCCTGCGATATGTTTCAATCAAAAAGGATTCTCAATATGAGTTGATCCCTGCGTGGCTTTTTCAGATGAAGGAAACAAGACGATTTCAGACAGGGACAGGGCAAATATCAGAAGAAGAAATCAATGTCTGCTATGCGGTTCATGCTGTGACAGGGCTTATCATGGGAAAAAACGGATGAGAGGTTGAACGATACCAGACAAAGCGGGGAGGGAAAATCATGAGAGGGATGAAGGGCATACGGTGCGTTATCATTCAGGGAAAACGGGCGCTGGTTTCCTGGAGATTTTTGGCGGCATGTTTGGGAATCGCTGCGGTTATGTATACAACAGGTTATCCGTATTTGGATGAATCGGAAGGTATTGTGGATGCAGTCGGAGTGTGGGGATTTGTGAGAGGGACCGGAATTTTTATTATGACGCTGGCAATTTTCCCGCTGCTTCCGTTTTCTTTAAGCTACGCAGAAGAATACAATGATAAGGTATTGCAATTTTGGTCTGTTCGGATGGGGATAAAAACCTACGTGGGCATCAAATTTGTGGTCGCTTCATTGGCAGCAGGGATGTCGTATGCGATAGGAAGTCTTGGCTGTTTGCTTTTGTATTGGATTCGGGTTCCCCTGTTCCTCTTCGCGACATCGGGGGATGCCTATGCTTATCTGCTGGAGCAGGATCAGGTGGCGCGGTATTTAATTTTTCTATTGATTCACTTTAGCCTGTCGGCGGCTTTCTTTTCCGGGTTAAGCATGTGCATTTCGGTATATTTTCCAAAGAAATTCGCAGCGCTGATGCTGCCCATGGTAGGGTATCTGTTTCTGGGAAGGATGGGAAGCGGACTTCCAAGATATTTAAATCTTTTTGGCTATATAGAGGGAACAGTCAACGCGGGGACTCCTGCAATCAGTCTATTACTAAAACTAGTGATAACTATTATCCTCTTGTTGGTTCTTGGGTATTGTACCATAGAGAAAGCAGAGAGGAGGTCTCAAAATGATTAACTGCAGAAATGTTTTGGTATGTGTGTGGGGAAATTTTAAAAAATGGGGGAAAAATACACGGATCATAGTTCTGCTCCTTACCATTGCGGCATTCGGCTTTTGGGATTATACGAGTATATCGGCGTACGCGCGGGAAATTTATGGGGGAATGACCTCATGGGTACTGCCTTTTTATTTGCGGTCTCCGTCGATGATCATGGTATACTGCTGTATCACGGCGGCATTTTTTGGCAATGCGCCATTTGCTGACAGGCAAATGCCGTTTACGCTGATACGCGTCGGGAGAAGGCCGTGGATGATCGGACAATTTCTGTATATCTGGCTGGCAGGGCTGGTATATGTGATGATATATCTGGTCGTATCCATTGTTTTTATGCTCCCCAGTTTTGATCTATCCAATGATTGGGGAACGGCCGTCAGAGCTTTGGCGGCGGGAGATGTAATGCCGTCGAGCCATTTAGTGACTTTGGGGATTCATGAAAAAATTGTACGTACCTTTACCCCCATAGAAGCCACGGTGATAACATGTTTTCTGATGTGGATGGTCGCTGTCTTTATGGCCAATCTGATTATGGTTTTTAATTTGGCTTCCAGGGGAACCCTTGGAATTCCTGTAACAGGCCTGCTGATTTTTCTCATGTATTTCTGGTCGTATTTCGGCCAAATGTGGTTTGGAGAATATATTTATTGGTTTTCTCCGTTCAGCTGGTGCAGTATGTTTATGGTGGATTTTTGGAATCAGGGCATTTATCCGCCGTTGGGATACGTGACGGCGGTACTGCTGGGAGGAAGTTTGGCAATGGGGGTGATTTCCACGGTTATTTACTGTAAAAAGGATGTTCATATGGCGAAGGAGGAGTTTTAGTGTGGCAGAAATCATGGTGGAAGTAAAAGAAGTAACGAAAAAGTTTAAGGAAAATACGGCGCTGGATCATGTCAGTCTCTCCTTTGAAAAGGGAAAAATCCATGGGGTGATCGGGCGCAACGGTTCCGGAAAAACGGTGCTGTTTAAATGCATCTGCGGATTTATGGTGCCCAATTCCGGGACGATCCTGGTTCAGGGAAAACCAGTGAAGCCATCGGCGCCGCAGGATATGGGGATCATCATAGAAGAACCCGGATTTATCAATTCCATGAGCGGATACAAAAATCTAAAGCTGCTGGCCGCTGTCCGAAAAACCATTTCCGAGGAGGAAATCAAAGAAGTTTTAAAGAAAGTAGGATTGGATCCGGACAGCAAAAAGGGGGTTGGGACGTATTCTCTGGGCATGAAGCACCGGCTTGGAATCGCCCAGGCCATCATGGAGAAGCCGCCGCTTCTTTTATTGGACGAACCGATGAATGGGCTGGATAAACATGGCGTAGTGGAGATACGGAAGCTGCTTCGGGAATTGAACGAAGAGGGAATCACCATTATCATGTCCTCCCACTACATGGAAGACATCGAAGAACTGTGCGACACGGTGACGGAGATGGATCAGGGGAAAATCGTGGAAGAAATGCCGTAAGCCAATCTTCCCATTTTTTCATCCCATTTTTCCACTGGAACCACTGGGAAAAAATGTATCCGTATGGTATACTTTGAGACAGCGAAGCGGATGCGGATGCCTTTTTTCACCGGCGGTGCCGTCCGCTCATTTGATCAAACAGTGGAGGGTTACATGGAAACGAAGTATCAGGTTTGTGTGGGCCGTACAAGCCTCACATTTGACGAAGCCAGCCTGTCTTTTACCATTCAGGCTGATGAAACGGTTTGGAGCTGGGCGAAGGAATATCGTCCGTATATTTTGATGCAGGATGGGACAGAGATTCCATTTTCCAGTGCGTCATCCATCCGCCATGGGGTGTTTGAAAACGGCATTGGAAAGGGGATTTGTTCTTCCTACGAGGGATTTGCCGTAAACGGAACGCAGGTGGAGTTCGCCTTTGACACCATGGCATGGATTGAGTTTTCCACAGGGGATATCCGTTTTGAATTGATTCCCATGAAGGAAGCGGGACTGGAGTTTAAAGCAATCTACTGGCCGGGATATATGGAGTTTGATACCGGGGATGACCGCTGGTACAGTGTTTTGAATGTGCTGCAGGGACTTTTGCTTCCGAATACATGGGAAAATGAAGTGACGAAGCTGGGATTTGACGGACAGATGTGCTCCAGCAATGCGTACATGCCATGGTTCGGCCAGGTCCGCGGCCGAGAGGGCTACATCGCCATCTGCGAGCATCCGTGGGATGCGGCTTACCATGTGGATCATCCGGCAGGAGGTCCCTATACCCATGTGGGCATGCGCTTTCTGCCAAGCCTTGGAAAGCTGGGATACCGCCGCGTGGCGCGCTATACCTTTTTAAGTGACTGCGATTACAATACGCTCTGCAAGGTCTACCGGCTATATGCCAGGGAGACGGGATTGTTCACTTCCCTGGCAGAGAAGGCGGCGAAGAATCCGCTGGTGGACAAGCTGATCGGTTCTGCCTTTGTACATAAGGGGATCAAAACCCATCAGTCGCCGGATTCCGCCTTTTATGACAAAGAGCATCCGGAGAAAAATGATCTCGTGATTCCGTTTTCCCATCGGGAAAAGGAAATCCGTCATTTTAAAGAAAAGGGCGTGGAGAAGCTGTATCTGCATCTGGATGGCTGGGGCGATCCGGGATACGATAATAAGCACCCCGATTATCTTCCGGCCTGTGAAGAAGCAGGCGGCTGGGAAGGCATGAAGTCCCTTTCCGATGCCATGGAGGAATGCGGTTATATGTTCGGCGTTCACGACCAGTACCGGGATTATTATATGGATGCCCCCACATTCAATGAGGAATATGCGATCCATGATGTCCATGGAGAAGTGCCAAAGTTTGCGCGCTGGGCAGGCGGCTGGCAGAGTTATCTGTGCGCCAGCCAGGCTCCCTATTATGTAAAGCGCAATTTCGAAGAACTCTTCCGCCATGGAATCCATTTGGAGGGAACGTATCTGGATGTGTTCACCTGCAATGAAGGCGATGAATGCAGTCATCCCCACCACCGCATGACGCGGAAAGAGTGCTTTGAGTTCCGCGCCAGATGCTTTGAGTATTTGAGTTCCAGAAACATTCTCCCCAGCTCCGAAGAGGTATCGGACTGGTCCATGAAGAGCCTGGTATTCTGCCATTATGGACCGTATGATTTCATGCTGGCAGGTCCGGACGCGCCGCGCAAGGGAATCCCGGTTCCCCTGTTCAACCTGGTCTATCATGACTGTCTGATTTTGCCATGGCCCATGGATCAGATCCCGGGACAGGAGGACTATATGCTGTATGCCCTCTTAAACGGCGGCGCCGCCTATCTGGAGAAGGACGGAGCGTATCCGAATATCGACGGAGCCTTTGATGCCGCATATGAGCAGAAGCTGGATGAGGAAATCAGACGGTACCGCACAGTGGCCGATCTCCAGGAAAGAATCGCGAAATGTGAGATGGTAAAACACGAATTTATCGATGGAGACTGGAAGAAGCAGCGCACCACATTCTCGGACGGAACCACGGTTACGGTAAACTTCCATGACCAGAGCTACGAGATCCATACTCCGGAGAAATAATTCAAACAAAAGACTCACAACAGTCCAAAGACATGCTGCATCAAAAGGCTGACGCACGCGATGCCGATCCAGCAGCAAAGCCCCATGAGGATGGGCTTGCCGCCGGTTTTCACCAGTTTTACCAGGTTGGTGTTCAGTCCGATGGCGCCCATGGCCATGATGATGAAAAATTTGGAGAGTTCTTTGGGCGCGCCGAAGACGGAAGCGGGGACGCCGAAAGACGTGCACACGGTGGTGATCACAGAGGCCAGGATGAAGAACAGGATAAAAAACGGGAAAATCTTTTTGAGTGAGTAGGTCTTCCCGGAAGCAGTCCCCTGCTTTCTGGCCGTTCTGGTGCGGTGCAGGGCCAACACCAAAGTGATCGGGATGATGGCCAGGGTTCTGGTCAGTTTGACGATGGTGGCTGTGTCCAGGGTATTGGCGCCTGAATGCATGCCGTCCCAGGCAGAGGCGGCAGCTGTGACCGAGGACGTGTCATTGACCGCCGTTCCGGCAAACAGGCCGAAGCCTTCATTGGAGAGGCCGATGGCGCTGCCCAGGGAAGGGAAAACCAGTGCGGCCAGGATATTGAATAAAAAGATCACGGAGATGGCCTGGGCGATTTCTTCGTCGTCTGCTCCGATGACGGGAGCGGTGGCCGCGATGGCGGAACCGCCGCAGATGGACGATCCGACGCCCACCAGGATGGAGATATTGGCCGGGATCTTCATCAGACAAAAGAGCAGATAAGAGATCACCAGCGAAGTAGCGATGGTGGACACGATGATGGGGAGCGATGTGCTCCCCACCTTCCATATTTCCGAGAGATTCAGCCCGAATCCCAGAAGTATGACCGCATACTGCAGAATCTTTTTGGACGTATAGGCAATGCCGGGCTGTACGGCAGATTTGTCTTTTAAAATAAGGGTCAGTATCATTCCGGCCAAAATGGCAAAGACAGGCCCTCCGATCACCGGAAAGGCTTTGCCAAAAAGCCAGCAGGGCACCGCGATCCCCAGGCAGAGCAGCAGACCGGGAACATTTTCTTTTGTCATATTCATAACATCCTCCATTCGGAAGCAGCTATGCTTCCATTTTTTATTTTCAGTTTTTTCCAGAAACGGCTTGAGTATACCATGGATGTACCATATAATGAAATTATACATTTTTATACGATTATAAATATAACTTATCAATAGAGGGGCCAAATGCTGGATTTTCGAATGGATACATTTTTGAATTTGTGCGGAACCATGAACTATACGAAAACGGCGAAGAAGTTGTGCATCACACAGCCGGCGGTCACGCAGCACATTCATTATCTGGAACATTATTATGGATGCCGTCTGTTTGAATACAAAAATAAGACGCTGACGCTGACCCCGCAGGGGAAGATTCTGAAGAAGCAGGCGTATCTGCTGGATTATCACTGCCGCCAGATCAAGGAACGGCTCCGGGCGCCGCAGATTCAGACGCTTCATATCGGCGCCACAAAAACCATCGGGGAATTTGTGATTGCGCCGGTGATCAGCCGCTTTTTGCAGGATCATCCGGAGTGCCGGATTTCTCTGGAGGTGGAAAATACCAGGATTCTTTTGAATGAACTGGATGAGGGAAAACTGGACTTCATACTGGTGGAGGGTTTTTTTGACAAACAGGAATATGGATTCCGTCTGATCCGGGAGGAGCCCTATATCGGTGTCTGCCGGGCGGGACATGACTGCCTGAAGGGGCAGCGGAATTTGGAAGACTTGTTTTCGGAGACCATCCTGGTCCGGGAAGAGGGCTCCGGCACCAGGGCGGTCATGGAACAGGTGCTGTCCGCATATAATTATTCTGTCGCCAGCTTTTCGGGCATGGTGGAGATCAGCAATTTTTCTGTCATAAAGGAACTCATTGCCGCAGGGCAGGGGATTTCCTTTCTGTATGAAGCGGCTGTGAAGCAGGAGCTGGAGGAAGGCAGGTTCGGACGGATCCGGATTCGAAAGCCCTGCGCGGACGGGGGGCAGGAACTGGAGATTACGAGGGAGTTTCATCTGGTTTACCGGAAGGAAAGTGCGTTTACGGATAAATGGGAAGCGTTTTATGGGTATTGCAGGTGAAGGCAAAACCCATTTGCAGGCAAGGCGAAACTCATTGGAAGGAATAGAAGTTTTAAAGTGAGAACTCGGACGGCCGAAGGGAGCGAACCTTTTCCCTGGCGGGACGCTTCCGCTCAGTGAAAAACGTAGCGGTACTAAGATTCTTCTGCGCTTCCGAGAAGCTGGAAGAATCAAGTACCGACGTTTTTCAAAGCCCGCCAGGGAAAAGGTTCGCTCCCTTCAGCCTGTGAATGGTTTCCGCAAACAAAAGCATTGGTGAGAAGAACTGCGGGCGTTGGGATTTAAAAAATGAGGATTTATTTGGCTTTGCAAGTTTCGCAATCATCTAGTAATTGCTGAAAGAGAGATATTGATCGGAAAGGAAGGAGATTGGCTATGGATGGACGACGGAGAGGATGGCTTTTGCGGGGGAGGAGGATTGGGCTGGTTTTGCTGGCGGCTGTGATGCTGGCGGGCAGTGCGGGGAATATGCGGGGGGAGGCAGAGGAAGGAGAAGGATATGGGGAAGAGGCCTGGCAGTATTTGACGCAGATGACAGAACGGTTTCCGAACCGGACGGCCGGGTCGGAGGCGAAGCATTCGGCAGGGCAGTGGATTGCGGATGAGATGGCAGCCATGGGATATCAGGTGGAGGCCATGCCGTTTGAACAGGGCGGATTTTCCTTTGTCAATTATATTGCCACGAAGCCGGGATATGGGGACGGCATTGTGTATGTGGGGGCCCATTATGACAGTGTGGATACCACAGGGACGGATGACAATGCCTCCGGTGTGGCGGCGGTGATGGAGGTGGCGCGCCAGGTGGCGGGGGATGAGATGGAACAGACCCTGAAATTCTGCTTTTTTGACGGCGAGGAGAGCACGCTCACCGGCATCGGATATGCGGGGAGCTGTTATTATACGACGGTGAAAAAGGAGGAGGCATCCCGGGCTGTGTGCTATATCAATGTGGATTGTGTGGCGGCGGGGGACCGCTTGTTTGCCTATGGCGGTGTCTATGGAGAAAACGGGGAGCTGCTGCGCCGGGAGGGATATGACTGGGCGAACCAGGCGGCAGCCCAGCTGGGCGTTTCTCTGAATACGCTGCCGGAGTCGGTGGAGATGTTTGAGACGCCCACCAGAATCACAGGCAGCGATCAGCATTATTTCAATGCGGCGTGGGGGATTCCCTATGTGTATTTTGAGGCATCCAGGTGGTGCGAAGCGGATGGAAGCGGAGGAAATGAACAGACCAACCAGACCTGCTGGTATCAGACAGCGGACGAGCGTCTCTCTTCCACCGGCGGCAGGGTGATGCATATGGCAGCCTTTGACGATCTGGCGGTGCTGGAAGAATATTTTCCGGGACGAATCCGGGCGCACCTGGCGGATACGACGGCGGTGATTACCCATATGCTTCGAAATCCGGAACTTCGTTTTCAGAAATGGGAGGCACCGGAACCAGAGCCCGGGGAAGGAGCGGCGGCAGAATCCGAACCGGCGGATCCTCAGACGGATATCCGGGAAGAGACGAAGGGGACGGCGGAAACGGCGGACGGCGAAGCGGGGACCAGCGGCGAAACCAGGGACTGGAACATGTTTTCCTGGACGCTGCTGCCCTGGAAGAAAACCGGGATGGATTTTATCACGTTTTCCATTTTGCAAAACCCGATTCTGTGATAAGATGAAGGAAACGGCGGCACTTTTGGGTGCCGTCCGTCCTCCGGCCTGTGAATGTTTTCCGGAAATAGAAGAATTGGTGAGGAGCGACTGGGATAGAGGGAATGGAAGGGAAAGGATAGCGGATTGATGGCTTTTACATGGACAAAGGAACAAAAACAGGTAATTGAATTAAGGGACAGGAATATTTTGGTTTCGGCGGCAGCGGGAAGCGGAAAGACGGCGGTGCTGGTGGAGCGCATCATCGCCAAAATCAGTGATGCGGATCATCCGGTGGACATTGACCGTCTGCTGATCGTGACCTTCACCAATGCAGCGGCGGGGGAAATGCGGGAGAGGATCGCGCAGGCGATTCAGCAGAAGGTGGAGGAAGAACCGGAAAACACCCACCTGCAGAGGCAGATGACGCTGGTACATACGGCGCAGATCACGACGATTCACAGCTTCTGCCTTTCCGTCATACGAAATCATTTCCACCGGATTGCCCTGGACCCATCGTTTCGGATCGGCGACGAAGGGGAGCTGAAGCTTCTGCAGGCGGATGTGCTGGACGCCATGCTGGAGGAGTACTACGGGGAAGCGGATGAGGCGTTTTTGGATTTTGTGGACACGTATGCCACCGGCAGGGATGACGGCGGAATCCGCGACATGATTCTTAAGTTCTATGAATTTTCCAGAAGCTATCCCTGGCCGGATGTCTGGCTTTCGGGCTGTCTAAAAAGCTACGGGATCCGGGATATGGAGGAGCTGGAAGATGCGCCCTGGATGCGGTATTTTTTGGAGCAGCTTCGGATGCAGCTTCAGGAATATGTGCGCATATATGATCGGATTCTTTCCATCTGCCGCCAGGAAGAAGGCCCCATACCCTATGCGGAGCCGTTTTTGCTGGAACGGCAGAAGATCGAGGATGCCTGCCGTTTTGATTCCTATGAGGAAGCGCGGCAGAAACTGACGGCCCTGAAATTCGGGATTAAGCCCAGAAGGAAAAAGACGGATACGTATTCCGAAACGCTGGCGGCCCAGGCTTGCGCCATGCGGGACAGGGTGAAAAATGGTTTGAAAAAAGTCCTGGCCGGGTATTTTTCCAAGACCCCCCAGCAGACGGTCAGCGACATAAAACAGGCGGGAAAAGCGGTGGAACAGATGGTGAAGCTGACGAAGGATTTTTCCGACCGGTACACAGAGGAAAAACGGACCAAAAATCTGGTGGATTTCAGTGACCTGGAACATCTGGCGCTCTCCATTTTGATGGAGGAAAAGGACGGCGAGATGGTGCCCAGTGAGGTGGCGGACCAGATGGCGCAGTGGTACGAGGAAATCATGATCGACGAGTACCAGGACAGCAATTATGTCCAGGAAGTGCTTTTAAACAGCGTATCCTCTGAGCGCTTCGGAAGGCCGGATATTTTCATGGTGGGCGATGTGAAGCAGAGTATTTATAAGTTCCGCCTGGCCAAACCGGAACTATTCATGGAAAAATATGAGACGTACACCGAGAAAGAAAGCAGTCATCAAAAGATCGAGCTGCATCAGAATTTCCGAAGCCGGGCCAGTGTCCTGGACGGGGTAAATTTCTTTTTCTACCAGATCATGCAGAAAGAACTGGGAGACATCACATATACGGAAGCGGCGGCGCTCCATCCCGGGCTGACCTATGAGGAGACGGACCATCCGGTGGGAGGGGAAACGGAACTGCTGCTGCTGGATCTGACCGAGCCAAAAACGGCGGACGGGGAGAATGGCGGGGGCATGGCGGCGGATGCAAAAGAGGAGACAGAGGAAGAACTGCTCACGGACCGGGAATGGGAAGCCCGCATGGTGGCCGCCAGGATTCGGAAACTGGTGGATCCCCAGACGGGGCAGTATGTCTGGGATAAAAAAATCGGAGGCTATCGCAGAGCTTCCTACGGGGATATCGTGATTCTTCTGCGTACCGTCAGCGGATGGGCGGAATGTTTCACAGAAGTCCTGATGAGTGAGGGAATTCCCGCTTATGCCGAGTCCCAGAGCGGCTATTTCACTGCGCTGGAGGTCCAGGTGGTGCTGAATCTGCTGCGCCTGATTGACAATCCCATTCAGGACATTCCTCTGGCTTCCGTCCTGCACTCCCACATCGGAGGTCTCTCTTCCCAGGAGCTGGCGCAGATTCGGATGGGATATCCGAAAAAAGAGCTGGGAAACGGGCTTTTCGGAGCCATGTCGTTTTATCTGGAGCATCACCGGACAAAGACAGACGGGGTGGAAGACCACACAGACGGAAAGGAACCCGGCCTGGAAGAAAAGCTGGAGATTTTCGTGGAGCGGCTGAATCGATACCGGAGGGCGGCTTCCTACATGCCCATCCATGAGCTTTTGCTTTATGTGATGGGAGACAGCGGGTATTATGATTACGTATCGGCCATGCCTGCGGGGGAGCGGCGCAAAGCCAATCTGGACATGCTGGTGGAGCGGGCGGTTGCCTATGAAAAAACCAGTTATCGCGGCGTATTCCAGTTTGTCCGCTATATCGAAAAACTGCAGAAATATTCCGTGGACTATGGGGAGGCTTCGGTCATCGGGGAAAACGAAGATACGGTGCGGATCATGAGCATCCATAAGAGCAAGGGCCTGGAATTTCCCATTGTCTTTTTAAGCGGTACCGCCAAGATGTTCAATAAGCAGGATACCAGGAGCCGGGTGGTCTTTCATCCTGACTTCGGCATCGGCGTGGATGCGGTGAATCCCGCTCTTCGGGTGCGGTCGGTGACGCTGATGAAAAAGGTCTTTCAGAATAAACTGCTGCTGGAGAATCTGGGAGAAGAATTGCGCGTGCTCTACGTTGCCATGACGAGAGCCAGAGAAAAACTGATTCTGACAGGCGCCAAAAAGAAAATGAGGGAGTATCTGGGCAAGCTGGCCGATGGAATCGATCCGGGGGATCGGAGACTGGGATACGATGCACTGATCGGCGCTGACTGCTATCTGGACTGGATCGTACCGGCGTCTATGAAGCATCGGGCGGCCGCTCCCATCTACGCGGCCATAGAAAAACCGGTGCCCGTTTCGTCCGTTCTCTACCATGATCCGGCGCAGCTGCGGACGGAACTTATGGGGATAGAAGATGTCTTCATGGAAACGGTATCCAGGGAGGCCAAGAAGACGGCGGACAAGCGGTTTCTGGCTGAGATTGATATGGAGACAACGGAAAATGAAAAAGAGGCCGAATGGATCGACGCCTGTTTTTCGTATCCCTATCATTATAACGATCTGGAACAGGTATATGCCACCGTCTCTGTATCGGATTTAAAAAGGCAGCACCTTTTGGAAGAAGAGGCGGCATCCCTGGTGGAGGACGGCGGACGCCTGGATGAAAAAGAGGGACTGGGAGATAGGCCGGAGGAAGAGAAAACGGTGCCGAAATTCCTTATGGAAGAGGAAGAGGTGGCCGGGGCCAGACGGGGAACCGTTTATCATAGAATTATGGAATGGCTGGATCTGAAGGCGCTGTATGCCACAGGATGCATGGAGGACGGTCTGGAGACAAGGCGGGCCAGGGATATCCTGGAGGGCTGGCTGGTTTCCATGCTGGACCGGATGGAGGCTGAGGGGCGTCTGACGGAACGGGAGAGAAAGGCGGTTTGGACACCGGATTTAAGCGGATTTTATCTGTCGGCTCTGGGGAGACGCATGGTAAAAGCGGCGGTCCATGGAACCCTAAAGAGGGAGCAGCAGTTCCTTCTGGGCGTTTCCCCGTCGCAGTTGTATCCGGATATCAAGGCGCCGGAGGATGAGATTTTGATGATTCAGGGCGTGATCGATGCCTGGTTTGAAGAAAATGGGAAACTGATTCTGGTGGATTACAAGACGGACCGGGTGGAAGAGGGAAACGAGGCTGTTTTGCTGAACCGCTACGGCGTTCAGATATTCCAATACGAGAGGGCGCTGCGGATGATCACAGGAAAAGAAGTGGGAGAAGCGTGGATTTATTCCTTTTCCCTCAGACGAGGGGTGAAGGTGACGTAAAGAGGGTTCAAAGTGAAACCCCGCAGGCCGGTGAATGTTTACGGAAATATAAGAATTGGCGAGGAGTGATGAGGATGGTAACGCTTAACATGTGAGAGCTTATGAAGCTTTGAATGTCTCGAAATTACCTAATATAACTAATGAAGAGAGGACACTGATGAAAAGCAGATTAATACGAATGACAGAGGGGAAACCGGGAAAACTGATTTTACAGTTTGCCCTGCCCCTGATGCTGGGGAGTATTTTCCAGCAGACGTATACGATTGTGGATACGGCGGTGGTCGGCCAGGTGGTCGGGGTGGATGGCCTGGCTGCCCTTGGGGCGGCGGATTGGTTTAACTGGCTGAGCCTGGGGATCTGTACCGGCCTGGCCCAGGGATTTTCTATTCTGATCGCCCAGTTTTTTGGGGCGAAGGATGAATTTCGGCTGAAAAAGGCAGTGGCCATGTCGTTTCTTTTGACGCTGGCTGCCGCGGTGATTTTGACAGCCATATTTCAGATCGCAGCCGGTCCGGTCCTTCATTTAATGGGGACGGATCCGAGCATCATGGAGGGTTCCATGACCTATGTCCGGATTTGCTTCAGCGGAATCTGCGTGGTGCTAAGCTACAATGTGCTGGCTGCCATTCTGCGCGCCATCGGAGACAGTACCACGCCTTTGGTGGCCATGGTCATAGCGGCGGCCATCAATGTGGGACTGGATTTGTTATTTGTGGCGGGATTCGGCTGGGGAATCGCAGGAGCGGCGTCAGCCACGGTAATCGGACAGTTTTTCTCCGCAGTATACTGTCTGATCCGCCTGTCCGGGATGGAGGTCATGCGGTTAAAGCGGGTTCATTGGAAACCGGATAAAACGATACTGACCCGTCTGCTGACCCTGTCCGGTCCTCTGGCCTTCCAGAGTACGGTCATCGCCGTGGGCGGCATGATTCTGCAGTCCATCGTCAACACCTTCGGCGTCATTTTTGTGGCCGGATTTACCGCGACGAATAAATTGTACGGTCTGCTGGAACTGGCAGCCATCTCCTTCGGCCATGCCGTGTCCACCTATACAGGTCAGAATCTGGGAGCCAGAAACTATCAGAGAATCAAAATGGGAGTCCGCGCCGGGGCCAAGATGGCAGTCCTGACTGCGCTGGTGACCTCCGCGGTCATGATCGTGTTTGGACGGTTTTTCATTTCCCTGTTTGTGGATGCAGGAAATGCGGATGCCGACGCAGTGATGACGTATGCCTATCACTTTTTATTTACCATGTCCGTCTTCTTGTTCATCCTGTATCTGCTCTACATCTTCCGCTCCGCCCTCCAGGGCATGGGAAATACCGGTATCCCCATGGTATCGGGGATCGCGGAGCTGGTGATGCGCATCGGAAGCGCCCTGCTTCTCCCCCATGTCATCGGGGAATACGGGATCTACATGGCGGAGGTGCTGGCCTGGGCAGGCGCCACAGCGCTGCTGGTGATCTGCTACTTTCGGACAGAACGGAGATTCCCAAAAGAAGGGGAAAGCCAGCACCTTTTGGATTGACGGAACGCCCGGTTTGCGCTATACTCAAACATAATACACAAGAATTTAGGAGGATGTTATGGCGACAGATCGTTATTCAAGCCCGCTGTCAGAGCGGTATGCAAGCAAGGAAATGCAGTATATTTTTTCCCAGGACAAGAAGTTCCGCACATGGAGGAGACTTTGGATCGCTCTCGCAGAGACGGAAAAAGAACTGGGATTAAATATCACAGACGAGCAGATTGAAGAGCTGAAGGCTCATAAAGATGACATCAATTATGAGGTGGCAAAGGAAAGAGAAAAACTGGTGCGTCATGATGTGATGTCCCATGTTTATGCATATGGCGTACAGTGTCCGAAGGCAAAGGGAATCATCCATCTGGGTGCGACCAGCTGTTATGTGGGAGATAATACGGATATTATCATCATGACAGAAGCCCTTCGTCTGGTGAGAAAGAAGTTAATCAATGTAATCAACGAGCTGTCAAAATTTGCGGATCAGTATAAAGCGCAGCCCACATTGGCATTTACCCATTTCCAGCCGGCGCAGCCGACGACAGTGGGCAAGCGCGCCGCATTATGGCTGATGGATCTGACCCTGGATTTGGATGATTTGGATCATGTGCTTTCCACCATGCGCCTTTTGGGGTCCAAGGGTACCACAGGAACACAGGCGTCTTTCCTGGAGCTGTTCAATGGGGATCATGAAACCATCAAGAAGATCGATCCGATGATCGCCAAGAAGATGGGATTTGAGGGATGCTATCCGGTTTCCGGGCAGACCTATTCCAGAAAGGTGGACAGCCGTGTGCTGAATGTGCTGGCCGGCATTGCTCAGAGCGCCCACAAGTTTTCCAATGATATCCGTCTTCTGCAGCATTTAAAAGAAGTGGAAGAGCCGTTTGAAAAGAACCAGATCGGTTCCTCCGCCATGGCGTATAAGAGAAACCCCATGAGAAGTGAGCGTATCGCCTCTCTGGCCAATTATGTCATGGCAGATGCCATGAACCCGATGATGACCGCTTCCACCCAGTGGTTCGAGCGTACGCTGGATGATTCGGCAAACAAGAGAATCAGCGTGCCGGAAGCATTTCTGGCCATCGACGGTATTCTGGATCTGTATTTGAACGTGGTGGATGGTCTGGTGGTATATCCCAAGGTGATCTACAAGCATATGATGGCCGAGCTGCCGTTTATGGCCACAGAAAACATCATGATGGATGCCGTAAAGGCAGGCGGAGACAGACAGGAGCTGCATGAGAGAATCCGTGAACTGTCCATGGAAGCGGGACGCCATGTCAAAGTGGAAGGACAGGACAATAACCTTCTGGAGCTGATCGCAGCGGATCCGGCGTTCAATCTGAGCCTGGATGACCTGAAGAAGTCCATGGATCCGGCCCGCTATACGGGAAGAGCCAAAGAGCAGGTGGAAGAATTCCTGGCGGAAGTCATTCAGCCAATCCTGGATGCCAACAAAGAAGATCTGGGCCTGACGGCGGAGATCAATGTATAATATTGGGTAGGATTGCGGGAGTGCGCAGCACGGAACAATCCGCAGGCATCATAGTTGGGGGCTTCTGCCCCCAACATCATATCTATAAATACCATGTGAGAAACATTTTGCGTGCTTAATAAGGGATGCTGCTTTGTTCATACCGATTCATTCATGCGTCCCGTTCTGAATCCGTTCTGAAAGATATTCCATAATTTGTATTAAAAGAAGCTTCATCGGAGGATCCAGGGTATGAAACTTACAGAGAAGGAGCTGTTCCATTTTCTCCAGATGACTGACCAGCAAGCCATTGCTGGTACGGCCGTACAGATAGTCCAGACTGACGCTGTAATAATCGGCAAGGATCAACAGGGACTCATGGGGGATCTGGCGGATGCCATTTTCATAGTTGCTGTAGGCTTGTCGGCTCACATAGAGCAGATGGGAGATGTATTCGGCTGAAAGTCCATTTTCAAGTCGTAACTGGCGGATGCGTTTGGATAGATTGACCACAGCTGTCACCTGCTTTCTTTTTCTAAAATTTCAGGCAGCCCATTGCAGCATGTAAAACAGATTTACGAGTCCCGATGTGCTGCTTAAAATAAATAGAAATTTATTAGGCTGACTGACTCAATTATAGCATAACGGCAGATGAACCATATATAAGAAAACATCGCACAAATATTGGATTTGCGGTTGATTTTCAAGGCGGTATCATTTATACTGTATACGGTGCGGCCGTGACGGCCGTTCGGCCGACCGCTTTTTGTACAGGACTGAACCGCATAGTGCGGCAGTTGCCAATGGCGAAGCAGAAGACGGTAGGGGAAAGTACATTTGATGTGAGACGTGGGCATACGTCTGAAAATGGAGGAAATAATATGGTAAGAGCGATTGTGGGAGCTAACTGGGGCGATGAAGGCAAAGGTAAGATTACCGATATGCTGGGAGAAGAATCCGATATTGTAATTCGATTCCAGGGAGGAAGTAACGCGGGCCATACAATTATCAATGACTATGGTCGTTTTGCGCTTCATTTGCTGCCATCCGGCGTATTTTATAAGCATACGACAAATATTATCGGAAATGGAGTGGCATTAAATATCCCATATTTGGTAAAAGAAATCCAGGATCTGGTGGATAAGGGAGTTCCGAAACCGCGTATTCTGGTATCTGACCGTGCACAGGTTCTGATGCCGTACCATATTGATTTTGACGCTTACGAAGAAGAACGTCTGGGCGGAAAGTCATTTGGGTCTACAAAGTCAGGGATAGCCCCATTTTATTCAGATAAATATGCTAAGATTGGATTCCAGGTCAGCGAACTGTTTGGCGGGGAAGAACTGAAGGAAAAGGCATACCGTGTCTGCGAAATGAAAAATGTGCTTTTGGAACATTTATATCACAAACCGCTTTTGGATCCGGAGAAGGTGTATCAGACCTTGCTGGAATACCGCGACATGGTGAAACCATATGTTTGTGACGTTTCCTTATATCTGAATCAGGCATTGAAGGAAAATAAAACCATTCTTCTGGAAGGACAGCTGGGTTCCCTGAAGGATCCGGATCACGGAATCTATCCGATGGTGACATCTTCTTCCACATTGGCAGCGTATGGAGCGATCGGAGCAGGTATTCCTCCATATGAAATCAAAGATATTGTGACGGTTGTGAAAGCATATTCCAGCGCTGTAGGCGGCGGTGATTTTGTCAGTGAAATTTTTGGCGATGAGGCCGATGAGCTGAGAAGACGTGGCGGCGATAAGGGTGAATTCGGAGCGACCACAGGGCGCCCCAGAAGAGTCGGTTGGTTCGATGCGGTGGCAAGCCGTTATGGATGCCGGATCCAGGGAGCGACAGAGGTGGCTTTGACTGTACTGGACGTACTGGGATATCTGGATGAGATCCCGATGTGCGTGGGGTATGAGATCGACGGAAAAGTGACCAAGGATTTCCCGACGACGACAGAGCTTAATAAGGCAAAGCCGGTATGGAAAACGATGCCGGGATGGAAGTGTGATATCAGGGGCATCAAAGAATATGATAAGTTGCCGAAGGAATGCCGCGATTATATTGAAACGATTGAGGCAGAACTGGGCGTGCCGATTACCATGGTATCCAATGGCCCAAGCAGACATGAAATCATAAAGAGAAAATAATCCATATCGATAATTATGTGTAAAACAGGGACAACAGAGAAATTCAGTTTTGACAGACATGGTCTGGGAAAAAGCTGACCGGTCGGCGAGTCGCCGCCTGGAAGAGATGGCAGCCTGGGCTGCCAAATCAGGAAGACAGACCAGAAGCAGCTCCAATGTACGTCCGCACATTTGCGATGGGACCACATTTACATGTGTTCCCGTCTCCAATGTGCATGAACGCCGGAGGCGTTCGGTGTACACCTGCGCTGCTTATGGAATCACCTTTTTGTGTTGCCCCTGTTTTTTTAGTACCCTTTCCTGTGGCTGAAACCGGCAGCCTGCCCATAAGGATTGGAAGAGCGGAAGAGGAAATGAGGTGAGCAGGTTGGCAGATATGATATGGCGATACTGCACGGCAGAGCAGTGCAGAGAACTGTTGTATTCATACCGCTTGTTTGGGGAGCGGAAATGGAGCATGGAAGAACAGGAAAGATGTCTGTATACATTGAGCAATCATGCCGAACAATATTACCGTAATGTGTGGATTCCAAAGAAAAACGGAAAAAAACGAAAACTTATGATTCCGGATCCGATTCTGGCAGAAGTGCAGAGAAATATTTTGACCCAGATTCTGGCAGATATGCCGGTGTCCGAGTATGCCAAGGCCTATAGAAAGGGATTGGGGCTTCGGGAAATGGTACAGGAACATCAGGGACAGAATACGGTCATGTGTCTGGACATCCGGGATTTTTTTGGCAATATCACTTTTTTTATGGTGTATCAGCAGGTGTTTTCCAGCCTTCGTTTTCCTCCGGCCATCGGCACTCTTTTGACGAATCTGTGCTGCTTTAAGGATACGCTTCCCCAGGGAGCGCCCACCTCCCCGGCCATTTCAAACTTGGTATTAAAACCATTTGATGAATATATGGGACAATGGTGCAGGAAGAGGGGGATTGTCTACACCAGATACTGTGATGATATGGTGTTTTCAGGAGAGTTGGATCCGAAGACAGTGAAAAATAAAGTCAGAGGGTTTTTGCGCGTCATTGGATTTTCCCTGAATGAAGAAAAAAGTTCCGTGCGACGTCAGTCGCAGCGTCAGACGGTGACGGGGATTGTGGTCAATGAAAAGATACAGGCTGCCAGGGAGTACAGGCGGCGCGTCCATCAGGAGGTCTACTATTGCCGAAAATTTGGGGTGGATGATCATTTGGCGAAAATCGGGAAAGATAAGAAAGAGCCCATGGACCGGCAGCGCTATCTGCTGTCTCTGCTGGGAAAACTGAATTATATTCTGCAGATGAATCCCCAGGATGGGCAGGCAAAATCGGATTTGGCTGCCCTGAAAGAAATCATCGTTTCTCTGGGGGAAAAGAACTGAGAGGAGCGGCTGCGAAAGAGTAAGCCGTCAGGATTGAGAGTTTTTCATGCGTTCAATGGCCTTCAGGAAAATGAAGAGAAGGACAGGGACGATTACCGTTGCCGCCACGGAAAAACGCAGGAGAGCGCGGGCAAATTCTGTCTGGATAAAAGAACAAATCAGGGTGCACAGGTACAGGCCGACCAGAAAAAGAATACAGATGATGGCGGCTGCCCGCTTTAAGAAATTTTTTTTCTTCATGATTGACGATCCTTTCTGTTGAAGCGTTTTCCTTTATTATAAGCGGTGTAGGGTGAATGTCAATAGGAGGATGGCGGCGTTTTTTAATGTATACTTTACACAAAACTGGCTGTATGTTATACTAATTTTAATCAATATTTAAGGAAGGAGACTGTTTCTATGAAAACATTTCAGTATGTAATTAAAGATGAATTGGGGATCCATGCAAGACCGGCTGGACAGTTGGTGAAGTTATTAAAAGAGTATGCGAGCACAGTGACGATTGCGAAAGGTGACAAGAAAGTAGAAGCCATTCGTCTGATGGCTGTCATGGGACTTGGCGTAAAGCACGGAGATACGGTTACCATTGAAGTGGAAGGACCGGATGAAAAATATGCCTGTGAAGCAGTGGAAAAGTTCTTCCAGGAAAATCTGTAATAACCGGATGTGCGCGGAATGCCTTTGGTGGGATTTGAGGAGGTGAGACGGATGAAGATCCAACAGGGGAAAAGTGTCTACAAGGGGATCGCTATAGGAAAAATTTCGATCTATCAAAACGGCCAGCAGGTTGTGAAACGCCGTCATGTGGACGATGTGGAAGCGGAAATCAAACGTTTTGAAGATGCGAGGGATTTGGCTGTGGAACAGCTGGGAAACCTGTATGAAAAAGCACTCACGGAAGTGGGAGAGGCCAATGCCGCCATATTTGAGGTCCATCAGATGATGCTGGAAGATCTGGATTATGAAGAGTCCATCATCAATATCATCCGCAATCAGGAGCTGAACGCAGAATATGCGGTGGCAAGTACAGGGGAAAATTTTTCCGAAATGTTTGCATCCATGGATGATGATTATATGAAAGGCCGTGCAGCCGATGTAAAAGATGTCTCAGAGCGGCTGGTTCGCGTGCTCAGCGGCGTGGGCGAGGAAAGACTGGGAACGGATGAGCCGGTGATTATCGTGGCTGATGACCTGGCTCCCAGCGAAACCATACAGCTGGATAAGTCTAAAGTTTTGGCATTTATCACCAGACATGGTTCTGTCAATTCTCATACGGCGATTCTGGCCCGTATGATGAATATTCCCGCGCTGATTGGCGTGGATTTTGAACAGGATTGGGATGGAGCGCTGGCAGTCGTGGATGGATTCCAGGGTACGGTTTATGTGGAGCCGACCAAAGAAGTTCTGGAAGAAAAGAGACGGATCCAGGAAGAGGAAAAGGAAAAGGAACGCCTTCTCCAAAATCTGAAGGGAGAAGAAAATATTACCCTGGATGGAAGAAAGATCAATCTTTTTGCCAACATTGGAAATGTATCGGACCTGGGGGCCGTTCTTCAGAATGACGCAGGCGGCATCGGCCTGTTCCGCAGTGAGTTTCTGTATCTGGAAAGGGACACATATCCCACGGAGGAAGAGCAGTTCCAGGTGTATAAGCGTGTGGCGGAGACCATGGGCGGAAAAAAGGTCATTATCCGAACTCTGGATATCGGAGCCGATAAGCAGGCGGATTATTTTAACTTGGACAAGGAAGAAAATCCAGCGCTTGGATACCGCGCGATCCGTATTTGTCTGGATCGGACGGATATTTTCAAAACCCAGCTCAGAGCCATCTATCGCGCAAGCATGTTTGGAACCATTTCCATCATGTTTCCGATGATTATCTCTGTGGAAGAGGTAAGGCGGATCAAAGAAATCATACAGGAAGTAAAGGATGAGCTGAAACAGGCACAGGTTCCCTATAAAGATGTGGAAATCGGGATTATGATTGAGACGCCGGCTGCGGCCATGATCAGCGATCTGCTGGCCAAAGAGGTGGATTTCTTCAGTGTGGGAACGAACGATCTGACCCAATATACCTTGGCCATTGACCGGCAGAATCCGAAGCTGGATCATCTGTATGAACCGGATCATCCGGCGATCATGCGGATGCTGAAAATGATTGCGGACAACGGGCATAAAGGCGGATGCTGGGTTGGAATCTGCGGTGAATTGGCAGCAAATCTGGAGCTGACAGAGGAATTCCTGAAGATGGGATACGATGAATTATCGGTATCGCCGACGTTTATTCTGCCTTTGAGACAGAAAGTCAGGGAGAGCAAGGCATTGATAGACGCGTAAATGTATGAGGGATGGCCCGGATTGGGCGGCATTTGGGAATCAGCTGCATCCAGCAGCTGCAAAGTTCCCGAATGCCGCTTTTGTGCGGAGTCCCCAAATTGCAGAACAGCAGGTGGAGATTAGAATGAATGACAGATGGAAAGACGATCTGAAACAATGCACCCTCTGTCCCAGGGACTGCCGGGTGGACCGGACGAAGGGAGAACGGGGATTTTGCCGGGAGACGGACCAGGTGATGGCAGCGAGAGCGGCGCTTCATATGTGGGAGGAACCCTGTATTTCCGGAACGCAGGGATCGGGTACCGTCTTTTTTTCCGGCTGCAGTCTGCGCTGCGTCTTCTGCCAGAATGCGTCCATCGCTTCGGGAACGATCGGAAAGCCGGTGAGTATTGAGCGGCTTTCGGAGATATTTCTGGAGCTTCAGGAGCAGAACGCGGCGAACATCAATCTGGTGACGCCGGGGCATTTTGCTCTGCAGATCATAGAAGCATTATCCAGGGCAAAAGATAACGGTCTGGTGATTCCGGTGGTGTACAATTCCAGCGGATATGAGCACGTAAAGACGCTTCGTCTGCTGGAAGGTCTGGTGGACATATACCTGCCGGATTTCAAATATATGAGTCCGATTCTGTCCGCAAAATATTCCCATGCGCCGGACTACAGTGAGATGGCGAAAAAAGCGCTGGCCGAGATGGTGAGGCAGACAGGAGAATGCCGGTTCGATGAGAGCGGCATGCTGAAAAAGGGAACGGTTGTCCGGCATCTGGTGATGCCCGGATACATCAAAGACTCCATGAACGTGGTGGAATACCTGTATTCCACTTATAAAGACCAGATCTATATCAGCCTGATGAATCAGTATACACCGCTTCCAAGGGCGGCGGATTATCCGGAGATTAATCGCAGACTGACCACGTACGAATATGATAAGGTGGTTTTCTATGCCCTTTCTCTGGGGGTGACAAACGGATACATACAGAAAGGCAAGACAGCGAAGGAAAGTTTTATTCCCGCATTTGATTATCAGGGAATCGAGCGGCAGGAAGGGAGAACGTGATATGGCAAAGGAAAAGGAAATCAAAACAAACGCCATGAGGATTTTGGAAAGAGAGCATATTCCGTATCAGAAGCATACCTATGAATGCGATGAATTCACCGATGGAATCGCCATAGCGGATCTTTTGGGACTGCCCTATGAGAAGACATTTAAGACGCTGGTGACAGTGGGGAAAAGCAAAGCATACTATGTATTTGTTATTCCCATTGATAAAGAGCTGGATTTGAAGAAGGCTGCAAAGGCGGTGGGCGAAAAATCTGTGGAAATGATCCATGTGAAAGAAATTAACGCCGTCACGGGTTATATACGGGGCGGCTGTACGGCCATCGGGATGAAAAAGAATTATCCGACCGTGGCGGACTGTTCGGCAAAAGAGCTGGATACCATGATTGTCAGCGGGGGAAAGCTGGGGATGCAGATTGAACTGAAACCCGAAGATTATGCGAAAGCAGCCCGCTGTACGTTTCAGGATATCATTGTGCGGTGATGAAAGCCGGAGTCAACCGGATTTCAAGGACATCAGCATGGAAGGAAAGGATGGATCATGATGAACGTGACCTATATTGCACACAGCGGTTTTGCCGTGGAGACAGAGCACCAGGTTTTGCTGTTTGATTATGCGCAAGGGGAATTGCCCAAGCTTTCACCGGAAAAACCCTGGTACGTATTTGCCAGCCATGTCCACGGCGATCATTTTTCAGAGGAAATATTCCGGCTGGCCCAAAAGCAGGAGAGAATTTATTTTATCCTGTCTTCGGATATACCGGAGGAAAAGGTGGAAGACAGGCGGAAAAATCATGTGATTTTTATGGCCCCATGGGAAAAGATTATGGTGGACGGGATGTGGGTGGAAACACTGAAGTCCACGGATGAGGGAGTGGCTTTTGTGGTGACCCTGGAGGATGGAACTGCCATTTACCATGCCGGAGATTTGAACGACTGGTTCTGGGAAGGCGAGGATGCTTCGTGGAACCGGAAGATGGAAGAATGCTACGATAAGGTTTTGGAAAAGATCCGGGGACGGCATTTTCACATCGCTTTTGTGCCGGTGGATCCCAGACTTGGCAGCCGCGCCTGCGATGGAGCTGTGCATCTGCTTCAGAGGGTGACAGCGGATGTGCTGTTTCCCATGCACTGCTGGGAACAATACGGAGTCATCGCTGCGCTGAAAGAAAAACTGGAACAGGAAAATTTTGGCGGCAGGATCGCAGATATCAGTGGGCGAGGTCAGGTTTTTCAAGTGTGACCGGCCCCTGGAGAGAAAGAGAGGAGCGAACGAATGGAATTTCGGTTTATTCATTATAACTACAATGTTGTTAATTTGGAAAAATCAATTGCTTTCTACCAAGAGGCGTTGGGATTGAAGGAAGTTAGGAGAAAAGAAGCAGAGGACGGAAGTTTTATCCTGGTATATCTTGGGGATGGAAAAACTGGATTTGAGCTGGAACTGACCTGGTTAAGAGATTGGGGAAAAGACCATTATAATCTGGGAGACAATGAAATCCATCTGGCATTTTCTGTGGACGACATGGAGACAGCGCACAAAAAACACGAAGCAATGGGATGCATTTGCTATGAAAATCCGGGGATGGGAATTTACTTTATCAATGATCCGGACGGATACTGGCTGGAGATTGTGCCGGAGAAATAGGCGTGCCTTACGGAAGGAAAAGAAAAATGGGAGGAGTCCTGCTCATGGATAGAACGGGCAGGATTCCTCCGCGTTTTCTGTAAAAATCAGTTCAATCAGAGAAGCGATTTTCCGCTGAAAATTGCGCGGACCTGTCGGATATCTTCTTCCTTCGCTTCGGCGGCCGGCTCATAATAGCCATGGTTTTTTGCCAGCTCATACAATTCATACTGGGAAGTCTCTCCGGAATTTCTCATTTGGATGAGCGTTTGGCGAAGCTGCTGATTGGCAGTCTGGCTGATCATATAGCCCATGCTTTCCAAGCTGGCATTGATGCCGGAAAGTGCGTCGGATACCATTGTTTTCTCCTGCATACGTGTTACCTCCTGTTATTTTAAAAATGTTAAAAGTTTGGTTTTTGCATCAGCGGCAGTCTGGGAAGCCTTCTGAAAATACTGTTTGATTTCCGGGGTCTGAGCCTGTTCTGCATAACTGGCCATTTTGCAGGACAAGGTGTCATTGGACAGGATGAGATGACGAAGTGTCTGTAATTCCATTTCGTTGATGGATGCCATAAAAATTCCTCCTTACTGTGATGACTGAAATTTCTTTTATGTCTGAGAATTGTTCTCTGCCATTGAACGTTCCCAAAACGTGTCAGCGATGGGGACTGAAAAATGTCAGAAAGAAATTTTCGGACATACTTAGTATGGAACGAGGGGGAAAAAATATTCGTAAAAACGTGGAGTGGAAATAATATGAAAAAAAAGACGGTAGTAATCACCGGTTCCTCCAGAGGAATCGGCAAGGCGATTGCGCTTCGGTTCGCAAAAGAAGGCTGGAATGTGGGAATTAACTGCAGCAAAAGTGAGAAAGAGCTGGAAGTAACCAAAAGGGAAGTTCAGTGTTTTCAGGCGGACTGTCTTTCTTTTTTGGGAGATGTCAGTTCTTATGACGTATGTCGGGAACTGTTTCAAAAAGTAAGGGAACGTTTCGGGACTGTTGATGTGCTGGTAAACAATGCCGGGATTTCTCATATAGGATTATTTCAGGATATGAAGCCGGAAGAATGGAACCGCATACTGCAGATCAATCTCAATTCCGTCATGAATTGTTCCCATCTGGTGCTGCCGGATATGATTGCCGAAAAGAAGGGCAGTATCATCAATATTTCTTCCGTTTGGGGTTTGGCCGGAGCTTCCTGTGAGGCTGTCTATTCGGCGTCAAAGGGCGGGATCAATGCATTTACAAAGGCATTGGGAAAAGAATTGGGGCCAAGCGGCGTGCGGGTCAATGCCATTGCCTGCGGAGCCATCGACACAGAGATGAACTGTTTTCTGGATGAAGAGGAGCGGCGGGCGCTGGTGGAAGAAATTCCGGTAAACCGCCTGGGGACCTGTGAGGAAGTGGCGGATATGGCCTATTATCTGGCTGTGGGGAATCCATATCTGACCGGACAGGTCATCAGTCTGGACGGTGGCTGGATTTGTGGATAAAAGTAAGAAAAAAGAATATTAAGAATTTGATTTTCCACATGCTCAGCAAAGAAAAGTAATATATATGTAATGAATAGATGAAATAGTTATATAAAAATAGAAATGGAAAAACCTTATTTCTCAATGGATACCGACAAAAATGAGAAAAACAGAAATGTAACATTTATGTAACAATTAATTGAGAAATATGAAATTAAGTATTGACAAACGGACCTCCCCTTGCTATAATAAACGAGAAATGTAATAAATCTGTAACAAATATGACAGACATGTAATGATCATGAGAAAAAATTGACATACAATTTGTCGTTTGACTAGCAAAGGATTTCATAATTTGGAGGTAAAGAATGAAAAGAAAGTTTGTTAAAGTAACCGCTGCCTGTGTGGGTGGTGCCATTGTACTCGGCAATGCAGCTAGTGTTAATGCAACAACTTTGGAAACAGATACCGCTGCTGCTGGTATTTCGGTTGCGCTGAACAATTATTATGCAACCAGCCTTTCCCCAGAAGCAGATATCTTGGCATTCCTTCAACCGATAGTTTCTTCTCCGTCTCAGGCAGTTAAGGAAAAGAAGACATCCGTGGCACAGACAACAGCGACGGGAGAAAGCAAGGAAATTGAGTCTACTACTATTACCGACAATGATACAGAAAGCAAGGTAGGTGTCATCCGCGTAGTGGGTTCCCTGAATATTAGAAAAGAGCCTACCACAGAAGCGGAAATCGTCGGACGTGCTTATAATGATTCTGTTGTTACCATTAAGGAAGAAGTGGAAGGAGAAGATGGCACATGGTACCGTGTAGTATCCGGAAGCGTAGATGGTTATGTGAAGGCAGAATATGTAACAACAGGTGAGGAAGCGGAAGAAGAGGTGAAAAGCCTTGGACAGACGATCGCAGTTGTTACGGCTGAATCTTTAAATGTTCGTTCCTCCGCAGATGAGACAAGCGAGGTTGTCGGACAGGTTTATAAGAACGAAGAATGTGTTGTAATCGAAAAAGACGGTGACTTCTTAAAGGTGGAGATACCGGACGGAACCATCGGATATGTTCATCAGGATTATGTGGATATCGGAAAGTCCTTTGACGGCGCTGTTTCCGTTGATATTGAAGAACAGCTGGCAATTATTGAAAGCTATCAGAAAGATATTGAATACTGCTTCAATACAGAATATCCGAACAGCATGAATGAGGGTATGTATTATGCGGCAGAACGTGTATTGGAATATGTTGCTGAACTTTCCGATGAAATTGTAAAGACAGCACAGCCATACGGACTGGAAGAAGTCATCAATAAAGCAGCAGAAAGCAAAGCAGAGGCAATGGACAAGCTAGAAGAGGTTCGTGCTCTGATTGATGAATATGAAGCAGGATTGCAGCAGACAGAAACACCTGCCGCAACAACTCCGGAGACAGAGCCAAGCACAACGGTACCGGAAACAGAACCAGCTACGACAGTACCGGAGACAGAGCCAAGTACAACGGCGCCGGAGACGACCGCACCAACTACAACCGCTCCGGAGACGACAGCACCGACTACGACAGCTCCGCAGACAACAGCACCAACCACGACAGCGCCAACTACAACCGCTCCGGAGACGACCGCACCGACTACGACAGCTCCGCAGACAACGGCACCGACCACGACCGCACCGGAGACAACAGCGCCAACTACAACAGCTCCGGAGACCGAGCCAGCCACAGAGCCGTCCGCACCAGTATCCGATGTCAGAACACAGTTGGCAAATGAAGCTCTTTACTGGGTTGGAAAATGTAACTATGTATATGGCGGAAATGATTTGAGCATTGGCGGTTCCATTGACTGTTCCGGATTTACACAGACTCTTTACAGCAGAGTGGCAGGAATCTCTATCCCGAGAACTTCCTATACACAGGTATATGCCGGAAAGCAGATCAGCTATGAGCAGCTGCAGCCAGGCGACTTGATCTTCTATACCGCAGCAGGCGGCCCGGGTGCTATTAACCACGTGGCAATCTATGTAGGCGGAGGAATGATGGTACATGCAGCCAGCCCGCAGGTGGGTATTACTACCGCTCCGGTATTGTACAAGCAGCCGGCAGCTTATGTATCCATTTTAGGATAATTCATTCAGAAGTATTTACATAAAGGAACCTTCAGTCACCGTACTGGAGGTTCTTTTCTGCTATAAAAAGGCTAAAAAAGGGGGTGCTGCAAAATTCGCGCTGTACAGAAAAAAATAATCCTGCTGATTATTTTTCTGCGGCTATGCGAATTTTGCAGCACCCTCAAAATTATTGACTAAGAGGCCTGTCCATATTAGAATTCTGGTTCAATTAAACCATATGCACCGTCTTTTCGTTTGTATACAACATTCACTTCGTTTGTCTGCGCATTGCTGAATACATAAAAGCTATGGCCGAGCAATTCCATCTGTATGCAGGCTTCCTCCGGATCCATGGGTTTTACACCGAAGCGTTTGCTTTTAACAATCTTAATCGTTTCATCTTCTTCGGCTTCTTCTTCCATAAACAGAGAGGAGAAGGACTGTGCATTTTGTTTTTGTCTTGTCAGCTTTGTTTTATAACGCCTGAGCTGACGTTCGATGACTTCTTCCACAAGATCAATGGATACATACATATCAGAACTTTCCTGTTCCGAGCGGATGATATTGCCCTTCACGGGAATGGTGACTTCAATTTTTTGAGAATCTTTCTGTACACTTAATGTTACATAGACTTCAGTGTCTGAAGAAAAATAACGTTTTAATTTCCCCAACTTTTCTTCTACGGCTGCTTTTAAACCTGGTGTAACCTGAATGTTTCTGCCTGTGATGATAAATTTCATATGAATCAACTCCTTTGGTTCGTTTTATATCACCGCTTTAAAAGCCGGTTTACCAAATAAATTGGTAATAATTGTTTGTCATTATTATACCACAAAACAGAAAATTTGCAAATGATTTTTGAATTGTTAAACAACTTTGAAGTGCGGTGATTTGTCGAAAAATGTCAAGTATTTTTTTACATACATGGTAAAAGTGATGACGATTTATGGAAGATGTACAAAACGGATGTTTGTTTCAGGGCGAACGATTTTCCCACATGTGGACAGGGGAAAACTGTGGATAATGTGGATAAGTCAGTGTATAACTCAAAAACATTGAAAAAAAACTCATTGGGATTGTGGATAACTTGAGGGAAAAATGTAGAAATCTGTGAGGCTAAAGTGTCGCTTTGTGGGAGAGAGTAGAAGCAAGAGGATTTTTTGTGCAGTTTGCTGTGCGGTATTTTTGCGTACTATTTTTTTGTATGGGGAATGGAAATCCGGACGGCCGGAATTTACAGTTGAATAATGGAAAGAAGCATGATAAAATGAAACGTAGGCTGTGGCCAATGGGCCGTGGTGCATAGATAGGAGGAAGATATGGGTATTGTTACGAAACTATTCGGTACACACAGCCAGCGGGAAATCAAGCTGATTAAGCCGCTGCTGAATAAAATCGAAGAACTTAGACCTACTATGGGGAAATTAAGTGATGAACAGCTGCGTGCAAAAACGCAGGAATATAAAGAGCGTTATGCAAAGGGGGAGTCTTTGGATTCCATTTTGCCGGAAGCGTATGCGACTGTTCGGGAAGCGGCAAAAAGGGTTTTAAACCAGGAACATTATCCGGTGCAGCTTCTGGGAGGGATTATTCTGCATCAGGGGCGCATCGCTGAGATGAAGACCGGTGAAGGTAAAACGCAGACCGCGCTTCTTCCTGCTTATCTGAATGCATTGACAGGAAAAGGCGTCCATGTGGTGACGGTGAATGACTATCTGGCACAGCGCGATGCGCAGTGGATGGGACGTGTTCATGAGTTCTTGGGCCTGACGGTCGGTGTTGTATTGAACAGCATGAACAACGATGAAAGACGTGCCGCCTATAACTGTGACATTACTTATGTCACAAATAATGAATTGGGTTTTGATTATCTTCGAGATAATATGGTTATATATAAGGAACAGCTCGTGCAGAGAGGACTGAACTTTGCCATCATCGTTGAGGTGGACTCCATCCTGATCGACGAGGCCAGAACACCGCTGATCATTTCCGGTCAGAGCGGCAAATCCACAAAGCTGTATGAGATCTGTGATATTCTCGCCAGACAGCTGGAGAAGGGCGAAGCCAGCGCAGAGTTTTCCAAGATGAATGCCATCATGGGCGAAGAGATTGAAGAAACCGGTGATTTCATTGTCAATGAAAAGGATAAGATTGTAAATCTGACCGAACAGGGAATCCGTAAAGTGGAGAAGTTTTTCCACATCGAAAACCTGGCAGACCCGGAAAATCTGGAGATCCAGCACAATGTCAACTTGGCTCTGCGTGCCAATTATCTGATGTTCCGGGATCAGGATTATGTGGTGAAGGATGACGAAGTTCTGATTGTGGATGAATTTACAGGGCGTATCATGCCTGGCAGAAGATACTCCGACGGCCTTCATCAGGCCATTGAGGCCAAGGAACATGTGAAAGTAAACAGGGAAAGCAAAACTCTGGCGACGATCACATTCCAGAACTTTTTTAATAAGTATGATAAGAAATGCGGTATGACGGGTACGGCGCAGACAGAGGAAAAAGAATTCCGCAATATCTACGGCATGGATGTTGTGGAAGTGCCGACCAATAAACCGGTCATCCGTATCGATCAGGAGGATGCGGTATACAAGACTAAGAAAGAAAAGCTGCACGCGGTTGTGGAAGAAGTGAAGCGCGCCCATGAGAAAGGGCAGCCGGTGCTTGTCGGTACCATCAACATTGACGCGTCGGAAGAACTGAGCAAAATGCTGCGCCGTCAGGGAATCCCGCATAAAGTGCTGAACGCCAAGTATCATGAGCTGGAGGCAGAGATTGTGGCGGAAGCCGGCATGCATGGGGCAGTTACCATCGCGACGAACATGGCCGGCCGTGGTACGGATATCAAGCTGGATGAGGAAGCCAGAGCAGCGGGCGGTCTTAAGATTATCGGTACCGAGCGCCATGAATCCAGACGTATTGACAATCAGCTGCGCGGCCGTTCCGGCCGTCAGGGAGATCCCGGAGAGTCCCGCTTCTATATTTCTCTGGAAGACGATCTGATGCGTCTGTTTGGTTCTGAAAAAATCATGAGTGTATTCAATGCCCTGGGAGTGCCGGAAGGGGAACAGATTGAGCACAAGATGCTTTCTTCCGCCATTGAAAAGGCGCAGAAAAAGATCGAAGGAAATAACTATGCGATCCGTGAAAATCTGCTCAAATATGATGAAGTGGTCAATGAGCAGAGAGAGATCATATACAAAGAACGCCGCCGTGTACTGGATGGAGACAGTATGCGCGATGTTGTCCTTAAAATGGTCAGCGACATTACAGAAAACATTGTGGATCTGTGTATCTCGGATGACCAGGCGCCGGATGAATGGAATATGGAAGAATTAAATATGACACTTCTTCCTGTGGTTCCCATGGAACCGGTGGTTCTGACCGATGAGCAGAAAAAGAATTTCAAAAAAGATAAACTGAAGCATATGCTGAAAGAGAAGGCCATTAAGCTGTATGAAAAGAAAGAGGCTGAGTTCCCGCAGGCGGAGCAGATTCGTGAGCTGGAACGTGTGGTTCTGCTGAAAGTCATTGACCGCAAGTGGATGGATCATATTGACGATATGGATCAGCTTCGTCAGGGAATCGGTCTGCAGGCATATGGACAGAGGGATCCGTTTGTGGAATACAAGATGGCCGGATATGATATGTTCAATGCCATGATGGCCAGCATCCGTGAGGATACGGTGAGACTTCTGCTCCATGCAAGAATCGAACAGCCGGCGGAACGAGAGCAGGTGGCCAAGGTGACGGGAACCAATAAAGACGAGTCGGCAGCCAAGGCGCCGAAACGCCGTCTGGACGCAAAAGTATATCCCAATGATCCCTGCCCATGCGGTTCCGGCAAAAAATATAAACAGTGCTGCGGACGATTAAAGTAGTCCCGGCTGAAAGAATGAAAAAAGAAAGAAGGTGACGGTTCATGGTAGAATTAGACCAGTATAAATATACACTATCTACTTATGAAAAGCCATTATACGAATTGAGGGATTCACTTTAGCTTAACAGCGAAGAAAGAACGCATTGCAGAGCTGCAGAGAACGATGGAAGAGCCTGGATTTTGGGACAATCCGGAAGAGTCTCAGAAAATCATGAAGGAACTGAGACATCTGGAAGATGTGGTAAAGTCCTTTGAAAGTCTCGAAAATCAATATGAAGAGATACAGATTTTGATTGAGATGGGATATGAAGAAAACGATCCGGAAGTGCTTCCTGAGATTGAAGAATCCTTAAAGAACTTTTCGGATCATCTGGAAGAGATGCGGATCAGCACGCTGCTGTCAGGTGAGTATGATAAAAATAATGCGATCCTGCGTTTGAATGCCGGAGCCGGAGGGACCGAGTCCTGCGACTGGGCAGGCATGCTGTACCGCATGTACTGCCGCTGGGCCGATCGAAAGGGATTCAGCACGCAGGTTTTGGATTACCTGGACGGAGAAGAAGCGGGCATTAAATCTGTGACGGTTCAGATCAATGGCGAAAATGCCTTTGGGTATCTGAAATCAGAGAGGGGAGTGCACCGCCTGGTGCGTATCTCTCCGTTTAACGCGGCTGGAAAGAGACAGACGTCATTTGTATCCTGTGATGTGATGCCGGATATCGAAGAGGATCTGGATGTGGAAATCAATGAAGATGATCTTCGTATCGATACGTACCGATCCAGCGGAGCCGGCGGACAGCACATCAATAAGACGTCATCAGCCGTCCGCATTACGCATATTCCCACGGGAATTGTGGTGCAGTGCCAGAATGAGCGTTCCCAGTTCCAAAATAAGGATAAGGCAATGCAGATGCTGAAGGCAAAGCTGTATATGCTGAAGCAGCAGGAAAACGCGGAAAAGATTTCCGATATCCGAGGGGAAGTGAAGGAAATCGGATGGGGAAATCAGATCCGTTCGTATGTTTTGCAGCCGTATACACTGGTAAAAGACCATCGCACCGGTGCAGAAAGCGGAAATGTGGGAGCCGTGCTGGATGGCGACCTGGATTTGTTCATCAGTGCATATCTGAAATGGATCAATACAGGAAATGATCAGGAAATAGAGTAAATGGAGAAGCGACCGCCGGGATTGTGTCTGATTCAGTGGCCTTATTGGGCATGAAGAAGGATACGGTCTCGGCGTTTTTCCAATGGCGGAGCAGCCGCTTAAAATTTTTGAGATTAAAAAAGTCTTGATTTCTGGAATAATCTGTGTTAATATCTTTCAGGTGAAGACATTTGTCTTTTTGGCACGAACAAAACCGATGCGGAAAGAATATGGAAAGAATGAGAGGGAATATGGAAGAAACAAAGTATTATGTGGTGAGGAAAAAAGCGCTGCCGGAAGTGCTGTTGAATGTGGTGGAAGCGAAGCGGCTTTTGGAATCGGGAAAAGTAGTCACAATCAATGATGCGACAGAGGCGGTGGGAATTAGCCGAAGTTCTTTTTATAAATATAAGGACGATATTTTTCCATTTCATGATAATGTTAAGGGGAAAACGATTACATTTGTTTTGCAGATGGACGATGTTCCAGGACTTTTGTCGGTGGTTCTTCAGAAGATCGCGGAGTATAAAGCGAATCTCTTGACAATCCATCAGACGATCCCGATCAACGGGGTGGCGTCCCTGACACTCAGCGTGGATGTAAGACCCGATTCCGGCGATATCTCAGAAATGCTGGAAGATGTGGAACGGCTGGACGGGATCCATTATGTCAAAATTTTGGCAAGAGAGTAGGACGGGATACAGAGAGGAGTATAAAGGTTATGAAAATTGCAGTGTTAGGATATGGAAATATAGGTTCCGGCGTAGTGGAGGTGCTGCGCAGGAATTGCGCCTATGTGGCGAAAAAAGCCGGACAGGAGATCCATGTGAAATATGTTCTGGATCTGCGTGATTTTCCGGGAGATCCGATGGAAGACTGCGTGGTGCATGATATCCAAAAGATCACAGAGGATCCTGAGATCGAGATCGTTGTGGAAACCATGGGCGGCCTGAGACCGGCGTATGATTTTGTAAAAGCCTGTTTGGAAAAGGGAAAGAGCGTCGCGACGTCCAATAAGGAATTGGTGGCAGAATATGGCGCGGAATTGATGGAGCTGGCAGAGCAGAAGGGCGCCAATTTCTTGTTTGAGGCCAGTGTGGGAGGCGGAATCCCCATTATCCGTCCGTTAAATCAATCTGTTACTTCCGATGAGATTTATGAGATTACTGGTATTTTAAACGGCACGACGAACTTTATGCTGACGCGGATGAGCAAGGATGGCGTGACATTCGATGAAATCCTGAAAAAAGCACAGGAATTGGGATATGCAGAGAGGAACCCAGAGGCGGATATCGAGGGGAAAGATGCCTGCCGTAAGATTGCGATCCTGTCCTCCCTGGCATTTGGAGCCAATGTGGAGGCAAAAGACGTGCATACAGAAGGGATTACCTCGATCAGCGATACAGATATGAAATATGCTTCCCAAATGGGGATGGTAATAAAGCTATTCGGAACCAGTCGGATGGAGAAGGACCGCCGGGTCTTTGCCATGGTGGCGCCAATGCTTGTGAAACCGGATCATCCATTGTACCATGTGGATGATGTGATGAATGGTATCCTGGTGAGAGGAGATGTCATCGGCGATCTGATGTTCTATGGAGCGGGGGCAGGAAAGCTGCCGACAGCCAGCGCGGTGGTGGCGGATGTGATTGATGAGGCCTGCAATATGGACCGCAGCATTATGCGCCGCTGGACAAAAGAAAAGCTGGAATTGGAGGAATTTTCCGCCTGCACCAATCGGTTTTTTGTGCGGATCAGGGGAAAACGGGAAGAGAACAAGCAGAGAGTAAAAGAACTTTTTCATATCGAGCGGTACATGGAACTGCCGGGCTTGGATGAGTTTGGGTTCTGGACCGAAGAGATGGAAGAATCAGTCTTCGAGAAAAAGGCGAAAGAAATCGGATGTGTCATCAATCGAATCCGTATGGCGCGATAAAAGAAGGCATTGCCTGTCCGTTTCTGACGGAATAAAAACATGAATGTCTCTGCCAGGCAGTATTATTTTTCAGAATATTTCAAAACACGACTTGATTGTTTGGGAGGAATGATATATACTGGCATATATTAAAGAGAAAGAAATGAGAGGAAATACGGCAATGTTAATCGTGAAAAAATTCGGCGGAAGCTCTGTCGCAGATAAAGAGCGCATATTCAATGTGGCTTCCCGCTGTTTGGAAGATTATAATAAAGGGCATGATGTGGTGGTGGTGTTATCCGCCATGGGAAAGACCACCGATCATCTGCTGGCGCAGGCCAAAGAAATCAATCCCTCTGCCTCCAAGAGAGAAGTCGACATGCTGTTGACGACGGGAGAGCAGGTATCCGTGGCGCTGATGTGTATGGCGTTTCAATCGCTGGGCGTGCAGGCAATTTCTCTGAATGCATGGCAGATCGGCATGCACACGACTTCGGTATATGGTTCCGCAAAATTAAAACGGATTGAGACAGAACGTCTCCGCAGAGAACTGGAAATGAGAAAGATCGTAGTCGTGACCGGATTTCAGGGAATCAGCAAATATGATGATTATACGACCCTGGGAAGAGGGGGATCCGACACGACAGCGGTCGCATTGGCCGCCGTACTCCATGCGGATGCCTGCGAGATCTATACGGATGTGGACGGAGTCTATACCGCCGATCCGAGGATCGTGCCAAATGCCCGTAAGATGGCGGAAGTCACCTACGATGAAATGCTGGATTTTGCATCTCTGGGGGCCAAAGTGCTTCACAACCGTTCTGTGGAAATGGCGAAGAAATATGGAGTACAGCTTGTCGTTCGCTCCAGCCTGACGAGGGCGGAAGGTACCATAGTAAAGGAGGAAACGAAAAAGATGGAGAAAATGTTGGTCAGCGGTGTCGCCGCTGATAAAAATACAGCCAGAATATCGGTACTGGGAGTAAAGGATGAACCGGGTATTGCGTTCCGCGTATTCGATTACCTTTCCGCAAAGAATATCAATGTGGATATTATCTTACAGTCGGTGGGCCGCGACGGGACAAAGGATATTTCCTTTACGGTTTCCAGAGAAGACTTAAAGGACGCGCTGCATATTATCCATAACAATATGGATTCCATCACCGCCAAAGGCGTGGAGTATGAAGAAAATGTGGCAAAGGTTTCCATCATCGGAGCGGGTATGACATCCAATCCAGGGGTAGCCGCCAAAATGTTTGAAGCGCTTTATAGTGCGGGCATCAATATCAAGATGATTTCTACTTCAGAGATCCGTATCACGGTGTTGATTGATGAGGCGGATGTAAACGGCGCGATGCGTTCCGTGCATGATGCGTTTGGCCTTGGAAACTGAGAAGATCAGTGAAAAATAGGAGAAGATCCATGAAACGATACAGAAAAAAAGAACGTGTTTATCAGGAGTCAGAGCAGCGTTTGGAATTGGAAAGAGAATGGAATGACGAAGTCATGTATCGGGTTATGATTGGATTGTCGGCGGCGGCTGTATTGGCCGCCGTCGTTTTATTTCTGCTGCCGGATTTGCGGGCATATGTTCAGGATAGACCCTGTATTCTGCGTCAGATGACGGGGCTGTACTGTCCGGGGTGCGGGGGAACAAGAGCAGTGCTTTTTCTTCTTCACGGTCAGGTGGGAAAGAGTTTCTATTACAACCCGGCAGTCAGCTATGCGATCCTATTTGCCTTTGCCTATATGATCTCCCATACCCTGAAACACGTGACCAAAGGCAGAATCCGGGGATTCCATTACCGCAACGGGTACTGTTATCTGGGAGTGGCGCTTTTTGTCGCCAATTGGGTCTGGAAGAATTATATGCTTCTGATCCAGCATCAGATGCTGATCCCTTAGCAATCAATAATAAAAGGAATCAGAGAGATCCGCGCCGTATTGGCTGATAAAATTCTGCATCTCTTCCACAATATCCGGGTTGGCTTTCAGATACTGGGGAAGCCATACCACGGAGAGGATCAGCATACAGATATTGAGGATAATCCCTACGCAGGCAATGACGATGGCGGCTATGGCGAGCCCGTGCATGGGAGTTCCTTTGTAAAAGATCTTGGAGCAGATGGCAAGCCCGATGGCGGCGATGGAACCAATCATCAAAAGATTGGGGGAACAGCAGCACAATACAAAAGAGAGAATGCTTACAATAAAAGAGGACAGAGCCAGAGGATTGGCTTTCGGCCGCATGGGAGGGCGGCTGTCATAAGGATTTTGTCCCGGATCGGGCGATTGATGATAGGAATATGGATTTCGGCCTGGCTGATATTGATAGCGGGGACCGTCCTCTGTATTGCGGCGGGGATCAGAGTCGTCTGATTCGGACTGGTTGGCGTTTGGCCGTTCTTCATAATACTTTTTATCGTCCATAAAACTTACCTCATTTCTATTTCATTTATACATTGACAGATGTACAAAACAGCATGGCGCCAGACATGGGAATGTATGTCTGAGGGTACACTGTTGCATAGATTTTATCATGAAACGGGGAAAGAAACAATTGTTTCTTTTCTTATTCATTTATGCGTTTGTCCTGGGGGAGCGGAAGAAAAGGGTTGTCTTGTGGTTCGCTTTTTACTATAATAGATGGGACGGTTGGCATGGCGTTTGACCGGGCGGATCTGAGCATGATCCGACTGTGGTGCGTCTGTAAAATTGGCAGAAATGGAGAAATTCAGATATGGATATTGTAAAAAAATTGCAGGAAGAGCTGAATATCAAAGCGAGTCAGGTGGAAGCGGTCATTACCCTGATTGATGAGGGGAATACCATTCCATTTATCGCACGTTATAGAAAAGAAATGCACGGCGGATTGAATGATGAGATACTTCGTAATTTGGATGAACGTCTGCATTACCTTCGCAATCTGGAAGAGAAAAAGGAAAGCGTCCTGGCGACAATTGAAGAACAGGGGGCGTTGACGGACGAACTGCGGGCAGAGATTGAGGCGGCGGACACGCTGGTGGCTGTGGACGATTTGTACCGGCCGTATCGCCCAAAGAGGAGAACAAGAGCTACGATTGCAAAGGAAAAGGGGCTGGAACCTCTTGCGAATCAGATCGTGATGCAGCAGATGGAAGAACCGTTGGAAAAAGCCGCCGCATCCTATGTCGATGAAGAAAAAGGTGTGAAAGATGTACAGGAAGCCATAGCGGGCGCTCTGGATATCATAGCGGAGAGTATTTCCGACCATGCAGAGTACCGCACGCGTATCCGACAGATGACGGTAAAAGAGGGAATGCTTGTGACGGCGGCCAAGGATGCTGCGCAGGAATCGGTATACAGCCAGTATTATCAGTACAGTGAACCGGTGAGGAAGGTGGCGGATCATCGAGTGCTGGCAATTAACCGCGGAGAAAATGAGAAATTTTTAACCGTTAAGGTGGAAGCGCCGGAAGATAAAATTCTGCAGTATCTGGAACGGCAATGCATTGTGAGAGAAAATCCGGTGACCGCACCGGCCCTTCGGGCAGCGGCGGCAGACGCTTACAAACGTCTGATTGCTCCGGCCATAGAGCGGGAAATACGCAGCGATATGACAGAGAAAGCAGAAGACAATTCCATCAAGGTATTTGGAAAGAATCTGACGCAGCTTCTGATGCAGCCGCCCATTGCAGGCCAGGTGGTTCTGGGATGGGATCCGGCCTTTCGTACCGGGTGTAAGCTGGCCGTGGTGGATGAGACCGGAAAAGTCCTGGATAACGTCGTCATCTATCCCACCGCTCCGCAGAATAAAGTGGAAGAAGCAGAAAAGACGGTGAGACAGCTCATTGACCGTTACCATGTGACATTGATATCTGTGGGAAATGGGACGGCATCCAGGGAATCGGAAATGATTCTTGTGGATATGTTAAAAAAGTGGAAATCCGATGTAAAATATGTGATTACCAATGAAGCGGGGGCTTCCGTATATTCGGCCAGCAAACTGGCCACCGAAGAATTTCCCAATTTTGATGTGGGACAGAGAAGCGCCGTCTCCATTGCCAGACGGGTACAGGATCCCCTGGCAGAACTGGTAAAGATTGATCCCAAGTCCATCGGCGTCGGACAGTATCAGCATGATATGAATCAGAAAAAACTGGGCGAGGCGCTCCACGGCGTGGTGGAGGACTGCGTCAACCATGTGGGGGTGGATCTGAATACGGCTTCGGCCTCCCTGCTCTCGTATATTTCGGGGGTCAGCAAAACCATTGCAAAGAATATCGTAGCGTACCGGGAGGAGAATGGCCGTTTTACGAATCGCAGACAGCTTCTGAAAGTAGCCAAGCTGGGACCGAAGGCTTTCGAGCAGTGCGCTGGATTTCTGCGCATACAGGGAGGCGACAATCCGCTGGATGCGACCGCCGTTCACCCGGAAAGCTATGAGGCGGCCAGGGCCATTTTGGAGCAGATGGGAGTGGCCTCCGAGGGAATCCTGACCGGTGAGCTGAAGGGGATCGGAAAGAAGATGAATCGGAAGACGATGGCGCATACACTGGGGATCGGCGAGATGACGCTGGACGACATCATACAGGAGCTGGAAAAACCGGCCAGAGATCCCAGAGATGAGATGCCGAAACCGATCTTGCGAACCGATGTCCTGGAAATGAAGGATTTAAAGCCTGGTATGATTTTAAAGGGAACGGTGCGCAATGTCATTGACTTCGGCGCTTTTGTGGATATTGGCGTGCATCAGGATGGCCTGGTTCATATCTCTCAGATGACGGAGCGCTATATCAAACATCCATTGGAGGCGGTCAGCGTGGGCGATATCGTGGAAGTGAAGGTTATGAGCGTCGATCTGGCGAAAAAACGGATTCAGCTTACGATGAAGCTGTAAGGAATGGTATGATAAAAGGAATAGAACAATAATTGCCATGGATGGGGAGCGCGGACAGCGTCCCCATCCATGGTGTAGTGGAGGACAAAATGGAAATTCGAGTAGCACGCGTTGCGGACGCTCTCAGACTTTTGGAGATCTATGCCCCCTATGTAAGGGAGACTGCCGTTACATTTGAGTGTGAGGTTCCCACGGCGGAGGAATTTAAAAGACGGATTGCGTCTGTTCTGGAAGCATATCCTTACCTGGTCGCAGTGGAAGATGGAAGGATCGTCGGCTATGCGTATGCTTCATCGTTTCATGACAGAGCCGCCTATATGTGGTCGGCAGAAGTCTCGATTTATGTGGATCGGGCATATCATAGGATGGGGATCGGCCGGAAGCTGTATCAAAGATTGGAAGAATTGCTGAAAAGGCAGTGCGTGACAAATCTAAACGCCTGCATCGCATATCCCAATCCGAGCAGTATCGCTTTTCATGAAAAAGAGGGATACCGTCTGGTTGGACATTTTACGCAGTGCGGCTATAAACAGGGGCGTTGGTGGGACATTGTGTGGATGGAGAAAATGATCGGCTGCCACACCGTTCCTCCCAAGCCGTGGAGGCCGTTTCAAAAAGTATAGATGAAAAAAGAATCCGCTGTATGCAAGCTGTACAGCCGGGTTCTTTTTTTGTATGTCGGCGGGGTACATCTTTATAGAAAGGCGGAGGAAAGCCGCGGTCTTGTGAGCAGACGCCGTGTGGTTTGGAGGTGGAAAGAAGTTACGGGATCCGAAAAAGCAGTGTTGTATAATAAACGGCATAAAATGCAGAAGCAAGGAAGTCTCCTATTCGGTACAAGGCAAAAGAATGGACGGCAGAAGCGGCAGAGGGGGAGGTCCGGCGGACATTTTATTATGAAAGCTCCGGACGGCGGCTGTGAGGCAGGAGGTGATGGCAGTGATGGCTCACAGACATCGGACGGACAAGCCGGTAAGAGTGCGGGTTGCGCCGAAGGCGGAATGGAAAGCGCGGATACAGGCGGTGGCTGCGAAAGTATGAAGAACAGGGGCAGTCAGCTTTCATAGCATGTACATTTATTACAAAAAACAGAAGGAGGAACGAAGATGAGAAGATGGAAGATGGTATCGGCCGCCGCCTTTTTAGCCATGTCTTTGGCGGGAAGCGGCGTGGTCGGTATGGCAGAAGGCAGCGCGGCCGACACGGCTGCGGTCGCAGGAGACGCGGTTGGAGGAAATGAGATAGAACAGCCGATGACTGGTGGTGTTTATAAAGAATTTCCGGTGAATTATGTGGCGCAGCAGATTGCGGATCCGTCGGTGCAGAGTATTTCGGTGGAATTGAGGCATCATGTATGGGGGAGTCACTGTGTCCCGGCAGATACCTTGCAGAAGTTAAAGGACAGCGGTAAGACGCTTAGCGTAAAGGTAAACGCGGCAGAGGATTTTCCGCCGTATTACTGGGTATTTGACGGAAGCCAGATTCAGACAGTGATGGATGTGGTTTTGGATGCTAATATTAATCGTGGAAGCGGGGAAGCCGGAATACCGGATACCGTAAACAGTGTCGTTCTGGACTTTGGACATGCGGGAGCGCTGCCGGAGGGGACAGTATTTAAGACCCGTGCGTTGGACACCGACCGAAACGGTACCGGATTTTTCTATTTCTATGATGAGGCAAACGGAACCATGGAGTATGGAGGAGAGGTGTCGTTTGCACCGGAAACAGAAAGCTGGGGAGACATAAATAGTTATATGAATGTGGTGCTGAAACGCTGCGCGAAGGTGGTTGTGACGGATACAAAGCTGACGGGAGATCATATTACCGAGCCGACGGAACCATCGACGGAACCGGAAACCGAACCGGAGACACCAGCCGAGACGGAGCCGGAAACTCCGGTAGAGACGGAACCAGAGACGCCAGCCGAGACGGAACCTTCCACAGAACCAGAGACGGAACCGGAGACACCAGCCGAGACCGAGCCGTCGACGGAACCCGGAGAGGATACCATATTTCTGGAATTTCCATCGGAATATGTGAAAGAAGAATTGGAGGATCCCAGTGTTTCCGAAGTCCAGATTACATGCGGGGCAATATCTCCATCTCAGGATTATATTATGCCAGCCGAAACCGTTCAGCAATTGAAAGACAGTCAAAAGAAACTGACTGTCCAGTTTTTGGGAGCGGAATCTCAGCCGACATTTTATTGGATATTTGACGGAGCAGAGATTCAGACGGTGACAGAAATTAATCTGGATGTACTGTTTGCCACGGCAGGATCAAACATGGGAGATTGGACGCCAACGGAAGAAGATACGATGGCAGTAAAGTTTGAACACAGCGGTGTACTGCCGGAAGGAACCCGGATTAAGACCTATGATTTTATAGGTTCAGAAAAAGGATATATTTATTTCTGTGATGAAGCGGAAAACGTATTGAAGTATGAAGGAGAAGCCGTATTTACCATGGAACCGGCACTCTGGGGAGATGAGTTGACAAGATATATTACCATTCCGGTTTCTCATTGCTCCCAGTATCTTGTGACCGCTCGCATGCTGGAAGGGGATCACGTCGTATATCCGAGCGAGCCGGAGACACCCGCGGAGACAGAACCAGAGGGGAGTGAACCGGAGACGCCAGCCGGGACAAAACCAGGAGAAACCGAACCGGAGACGCCAGCCGGGACAAAACCAGGGGAAACCGAACCGGAAACACCAGCCGGGACAAATCCGGCAGAAAGCGAGCCTGGGACATCAGCGATGACAAATTCGGAGGAGACAAAGACCGAGGACGAGACAAAGGATAATGCGGCAGCCGATACGGGAGACCCCTTGTCCATGGCGATATTTGCAGCCGGATTTGTGGGATCCGGCGTAGTGGGCGCTTACGTGCTTGGAAGCAAAAAAAGAGGGCGCAGGTGATTGCCCGTTGTTATAATTTTATACAGGTGATTGCGAAACGCATGGAGAGAAGAGCCTGTTTTAAAGAGGATATCCGGCCGGAGGGAGCGTACCGATAGGGAAAAAGGTACGCTCCTTCCGGCCGGTTTTTCACTTTGTATTGGCGTTTTGCGCGAAGGGGATTTCAGATAAAAAATATGAATAATTTATGAACGTATAATCGAAAAAAAATGAGAGAATCAAAAGATTTTGGTTTGTTTGGATACAGAAACGGAAAAATGTTACTGTGCTGGTTGAATAGATTTGTTATAGTAAAAACGATTGTACCGTTTTGGAAATTCTCGTACTGGATACGAGAATAAGAATGGTGTATAATCTTAATAAAATAGTAACATTTTCGGACAGGGGATAGTGAGAAAGATTTGAAAAAATACAGCCGTTTAAAACAAGATAAGGAGCAGGGGGGAAGCGAAAAAGGGCAGTATGGGGATTGCGAAATGATGGAGACCTGCGGAGTGGATATTGAGCGGGCCGTAGAATTTTTGGAGGCCAGGGTAAAATTCTGGAAATTTCCAGAGCTGTTGACGCATGTTTATACAGGAAAAGAGCCGATTCAGGACCGTTTGGTTTCCAAACTGCTGGAATATGAAACGGAGAAAAAGAGTACGCAGGAAAGTATGACAAGAAAAGTGCGCAATTGGCTTAGAAACCGTAACCGGCCGAAAAACAGGGAAGAACTGTTTAAGATATGTTTTGCCCTTGGGTTAAGCGAATCGGCCGCCGAGCATATTTTAGGAATCACGGCAGAAAATGGGATTCATTATAGAAATCCCAAAGAACTGATCTATGCGTTTTGTCTGAGGAAGGGGTTGGATTATCCGGAGGCAAGGCGTATGATCGAAGAGTATTGGCAGAATCCCTTTCCTGATGGGCGATTGGAATACCAGAAACAAATCAGAGAGACCAGCGATTCGGAACAGAAAAGCAGGAAGACAATTATCGTTAAAAATAAATTCAAAAATATTAGAACGCAAGAAGAACTGCGCCAGTTTATCCAGGAGAATAGAGAAAATTTTGGCGTGCATCATAACACTGCCTATCGGAAATTTGTAAAAATGTTGGAACGATTGATGTACTGTGAATCGGACGGCCAGGTGGAAGTGGAAGAAAAAGAATATGGCATTGAGCGGGTGGTAAATGAATACCTGCGTATGGAAGTACCCTATGATAAGAAGTCCAAAGGATATACCTGGCTCCAAAAGGAAATCAAACGGTATTGGCCCACGCCCAAAATGATACAGGATATGTACCGCAGAAAAGAGGATGTCAACCGGAAGACATTGATTCTCTTATATCTGGCGACGGAGGGGATGGGACCGGATAAAGAAGGCGATTGGAAAAGCCAGGTGAAAGAGCATTATCGCCGGATCAATCTGATGCTGTCCGGGTGTGGGATGGCGCTTCTCAATCTTCACAGTCCTTTTGACTATCTTGTCATGCAGGCGATTCATAAAGAAAATGAAGAAGAATTTATGGTGACGAGAATGGAAGGGATGCTTGGACGGTTATTCCGCAAAGACCGTATGGCGGCCTATGTAGGAAGACGGGAAAAGAAAAATACTGCCTGTAAGACGGAAAGCCGGGAAAAATGAAATAGTAGAGAAAGGAATGAAAAATGGATCATAGACGTATCCTGCCGGAGGGGTTTGTATTAAAAAGTAAGAACAGAAGTTATATCATTGAAGCCTATATCAGTGAGGGAGCCAATTCCATCGTATATCAGGCATTTTATCAGGACGAGCTGATGCCGGAATATACGCATACCGTGTTGATTAAAGAACTGTATCCGTTTGAACCTCAGGAAAAAATCAAGAGAAATACAGATTGGAAGCTGGAGATTGCACCGGAGGCGGACGCTTTTTTTCAGTATCATAAAAAGAGTTTTTTGTTGGGAAATCAAGCGCATCTGACATTGGCGTCGGTAGGGAGCGACAGAATTGCGGAGAATTTGGATTCTTTTGAAGCCAATGGGACGTTTTACACGGTTTTGACGGCGAAGAAAGGGCAGGTGCTGTCAGAGAGGATGGAAAGAGGAGAACGGTTTGATACCCTGACAGATGTGATTCTGTGTATCAAAAATCTGCTCCATGCACTGCAGCCGTTTCACAGCCACAATATGCTTCATCTGGATATCAGTCCAGATAATATCTTTTTGCTGACGCCGGATGAGGAAGACCGCTGCCCGACGGAAGTGCTGTTGCTTGATTTTAACAGTGTCTACGTGGATGGAAGCGTATTTGCCAGCGAGGAGCAGTATTATATGGGAAAGCCGGAATATATGGCTCCCGAAGTGACGCTGCACCGAAAAGAAGAGTTAGGGCCGTGGACGGATCTATATTCGGTTTCGGCCGTCATGTATGAGATCATCACGGGAGAAAAACTGGCGGAAGACAGAGAATTGGAAAAGGAAGGGGAGCTTGTTTCTTCCTATTCCAGGCTTCTGCTCCATGAAAAAGAAGTATCGGCAGAGACGTTAAACGAGATTTTGCGGAAAGGGCTGCAGATTCTTCCGGGTAAGAGGTACCAGAGCGTGTCTGAAATGCTGGAAGATATCCAAAAACTCCTGGATATAGTGAATGGAAGGATTCGGATCGCCGTCACAAAAGAAACGAAAGAGGAAACAGGAAGGGATAAGAAAAGAGGGAATCGGTTCATAAAAAGCATGGGACTGGTTCTGCTGCTTTTGGTGGGCGTGGCTGTCGGGGGATTTCTGAAAGGGCGCATGGAATTTTGGGGGCAGTCGATGGAACAGACGAAACTGGATCTGACGCAGATCCCTCTGGAAACCGATCCTTCCCTGATCCTATCAGAGAAGAATGTGAGAACACCTCTGCCGGATCATATTTTGAAGATGCAGGTGCGGGCAGAGACATCGGTTCGCCTGACATTAAAGGATTTTACGCACCCCAGAGATCTTTCCGAAGTATATCCGGCGTATTCTATTTTTTCCATTTACAATGGGAAGGGAGATAAGCGGGGATGGCAGTTTGCTGATTTGACGTATGGCTTTTTTACCACCCCGGATAATGCGGTTCATATGGAACTGCCGTTTCAGGATACCAATTCCTTTCCGCTGGAATATATTGGCGTTATTTTTGCCAACTACAATTATGATGAATCCAATGTCCTTTTGGATATTCTAAACTGTACCATGATCGACGGGGATGGGAATGAATATGCCATTACGGATTTGGTGGGAAGCCATGCGCTGTATTTTGACGAAGAAAACTGGCAATGGAATCTGATGACGACGCAGAATCAGGATTTTGTGGAGAGTTTTGAGGATATCTATGGGGGAAAACTGGTGGTGGACGCACAGGTAAATCTGTTGGAACCGCTTTTGGAAATCGAATGGGAAAGCGATCACCCGGAGATTGCCACTGTAGATGAAAAAGGCAGGATACAGGGCGTCCGGCAGGGCGATGCTGTGATTACGGTCACTGTGCGCGATAAAAATACCGAGATGGAAAAAAAGACGCAGATGCTGGTACATGTGACTTCCCAATTGGAATAGAAGCCCTATGCTCGTCAGAATAAAATAAAATATCCGCTTGATTTTCGGAGCATATGGAGGTATACTGTGCCCATAGAAATAATTCTTCGGGGCGGGGTGCGATTCCCCACCGGCGGTATAGTCCGCGAGCCTTTGGGTTGATTTGGTGCAATTCCAAAACCGACAGTAAAGTCTGGATGAGAGAAGAACGGTGGATAGAAGCGTAATGTATCCATTTATTCCCGCGAGAAGCGGGCCAAGCGGACGTCTAAGCATGTCTGTTTGGCAGCTGCCGCGGAGGGGCTGTCGGAAAATTCCCGATAGCCCCTATGGATGTATGACTGCTGCAGGATCTTTGCTGCGCAGAAAAATAATCGTTCCATACTATAACCCGATTGTTTTTCAGCATCAGCAAAGAACGGCAGCAGTTTTTTTATTGTAACCGTTCCGTCATAGGACTGTTCGAATGACGCAGACGGAACGGTTACTTTTGGTTATGTTACCGCAGCATGGCATTGCGGAGACATGCAAAGTATATAAGCCCCTTGAGAGTTGTTCTATTATTTGTATCAAACAGCAACCGTAAACAATGTTTCGAGCGCATGGAACGTATCATTTGGTATATACAGCCGCGTGATGCGGGGGATATTTTCAAACGCGCTCAAGTGGAGGATGAGGAAAACAATGGAACAGTGGAACAGCTTTTTGGAAACAGTAGGAGAAAATTTGACATTTTTGGCAGTGGTATTTCTCATTGCGGCGGGGTTAATCGGGCTTGCGTATGGCCTGGAACGGATGATTGCCCATAAAAGCGGCGTCGCATATCAAAAACTTTCGGTGAGGAAAATGGCGGTCATAGGGATGATGGCGGCGATTGCCATGATTCTTATGTGGTTTGAATTTCCGCTTCCGTTTTTGGCGCCGCCGTTTTATGAGCTGGATTTCAGCGAAGTGCCGGTGATGATCTGCGGGTTTTTGTATGGGCCTGTGGCGGGGGTGCTGGTGGAATTGGTAAAAATTATTTTGAAGGTTCTAATCAAAGGAACGTCAACGGCGTTTGTCGGTGATTTTGCTAATTTTGCTGTGGGATGCAGTCTGGTGATTCCGGCGGCGGCCTGGTATCAGGGGAAGAAGAATAAAAAAAATGCGGTAATCGCCATGGTGTTGGGAACGGCGGTTATGACCGTATTCGGGACGCTTTTTAACGGCGTCTATCTGCTGCCGAAATTTGCGCAATTGTATGGGATGCCTCTGGATCAGCTTATTGCCATGGGCACGGCGATCAATGGAGGGATTCATAACATAGTAACATTTGTGATTATTGCGGTGGCGCCAATCAATCTGGTAAAAGGGGCGGCGGTCACGGTGATTGTGACCATGATTTATAAACCGGTCAGCCGAGCGATGCATCGGATTCCGTAAGGGAAGATCTGGCGGTTGCAATTTGGAAAAAGTTTGTTATAATGAACAAAGAAACAGGATAACACTCTTTTGGAGACGGGGGTAAGTTATGGAGGAAATCAGAGTTGAAAGTAAGATTGCAAGAAGCGAGTTGTTTCGATTTCTGCTGTACCATAATTATTGCCGTGTGATCGGTATCGTTGGGCTGATATTCAGTGCGGCGTGTCTGGCTGCGGCGGCTTGGACGTTTGGCAGTGTGAAGATTGGGAATACGATTTTGCTTCTCCTGTTAGGAGCATTGTTTACCATATATCAGCCGCTGATGCTGTATCGAAAGGCAGTTGTCCAGTCCCGTCATCCGGTTTTCTCTAAGGCGGCCCATTATGTCATGAGCGATGAGGGGATCACGGTCAGCCAGGGGGAGGAAAGCGCGTCTATTCGCTGGGATGAGCTGTGGAAAGTCGTGGGGCGAAGACGGGAGATTTATCTGTTTGTGGATCCGGTCAGAGCCAATATCATCTCGAAAGATCAGGCAGGGGAAAAGGCGCCGCAGATTATGGAGATGGCCAGAAAGCATCTGGAACCGTCCCAGGTGAAAGGAAATTAGGAAGAGAGAAGAGCGTGCAGAAATGAGAAATACGATGGATATTAGAGATACTTACGGGCCAGAGGAAACCTATGAGGTAGGAAAAGAACTGGCAAAGCAGGCGAGACCGGGCCAGATCTACTGTCTGGACGGGGATCTTGGAGTGGGAAAAACGGTGTTTACACAGGGCTTTGCCATGGGGCTGGGGATTACGGAGCCGGTCAATTCTCCGACATTTACCATCCTGCAGGAATATGAGGAAGGACGTATGCCGCTTTATCATTTCGATGTATACCGGATCGGCGATGTGGAAGAGATGGAAGAGATCGGATATGAAGACTGTTTTTTCGGGGAAGGCGTATGCCTGATTGAGTGGGCCAGTCTGATAGAGGAGATGATACCGGAGAATGCCGTGTGGGTTACCATCGAAAAAGACCCTCAAAAAGGGATGGATTATAGGAGGATCACCATCCATTCGTAATCATTTGGCTGTGAGCAGCCGCGTTCAGATTGGAGATTAAAATGAAGATATTAGGAATAGAAAGTTCTTCCCTGGTAGCCAGCGCGGCTCTGTGGGAAAATGATGTAATTGTCGCAGAGTATACGGTGAATTTTAAGAAGACCCACTCGCAGACACTTCTTCCGATGATTGATGAGATCGTATCCATGACGGATACGGATCTCCATACGATTGATGCCATTGCGGTTTCAGCAGGACCGGGCTCTTTTACAGGACTTAGGATTGGATCGGCCACAGCCAAAGGATTGGGATTGGCGCTAAAGAAGCCGCTGATCCATATTCCAACCATTGAGGCCATGGCGTATCAATGTTTTTCCTCTCAATACATGGTGTGCCCGATTATGGACGCGCGCCGCAATCAGGTATATACAGGATTGTATACGTTTTCTGACGGAATGCAGAGGGTTATGGAGCCATCGGCCCTGGATGTGCGGGAGCTGATGGAGAAGATCAATACAATGGGAAAACCGGTTCTTTTTGTGGGAGACGGAATCCCGGTGTATCGGGACCAGATTGAAAAACTGGCGGCGGTTTTCTGCTGCTTTGCACCGGCATTCATGAACCGGCAGCGTGGGGCAGCCGTGGCTTCCCTGGGAGCAGTATACTGGAAGGAGGGCAAGATCGAATCAGCCGCCGAGCATCAGCCCAATTATCTGCGCAAATCCCAGGCAGAGAGAGAACGGGAAGCAAAGAGTGGGGAACCGATATGAAGATAGAGAGGATGACGGCGGAGGATGTGCCGAAGGTGGCGCGGCTGGAACAGCTCGTGTTTTCCGAACCGTGGTCGGAAAACAGCTTGGAAGAGAGCCGAAGACGGCCGGAGTATTTGTTTCTGGTGGCGAGGGAGAACGATGCGGTGGTGGGCTATGCCGGAATGTATCAGGTTCAGGAAGAGGGGAATATCACCAACGTGGCGGTTGCCCCGGACTTTTGGAAACAGGGAATTGGAAATACACTGGTGAAAACGCTGATTTGTGAAGCGGCAAAGCGCCATATACGGGAAATGACGTTGGAAGTACGGGTGTCCAACCGGGCGGCCATCCGACTATATGAGAGAAATGGATTTGTGTCAGAGGGGTGTCGGAAGAATTATTATGGTAAACCGAAAGAAGACGCTCTCATTATGTGGAATCGTGCCATCCAGTGATTTACTATTGAAAACAGCAGATGAATTTTGATACGATAGCCGTGGCGCAAAGAGAACGATGGGAACTGTTTTTTAGGGGTTCCCGGAAGTCTGGGGAGACATCCATTAAGGAGGTTGTGCAATGAGAGTATTTTGCAAAGAAACCAAACGGCTGATGGGCGTTGTATGCAATGGCTGCGGACAGGAGATTTGGAAGGGCGAGGTGGAAGAAGCGCGCAGGGATTATGTTTCTGTGGACAAGACATGGGGGTATTTTTCACATAAGGATGGAGAATCCCATCATTTCGATCTCTGTGAAGCCTGTTATGATAAATGGATCCATGCCTTTCGGATTCCGGTGGAGATGGAACAGGAGACAGAATTGCTTTGAGCATATGAAAGCCCCCGCCTATATATTTATAGAAGCGGGGGACTTTCGTGAAAATAGAACGAGAATGGAACTTACCCGTGCTGTTTCGGGAAAGGCTGCAATGAGAAGAAGGACCGGCATAAGCGCCGCAGATGCCGGAAATGAATGTTTCAATAGTCTCTAAGGAGCAGCATGCGGTGTAGAAATGAGGAAAAGATGTTAGATGTTTGTTTGCTTGGGACGGGGGGAATGATGCCGCTGCCATACCGCTGGCTGACCTCTCTTATGACCCGTTTTAATGGAAGTACGCTTATGATTGACTGTGGAGAGGGGACGCAGATTGCAGTCAGGGAAAAAGGATGGAGCTGTAATCCCATTGATGTGATTTGTTTTACCCATTTCCATGGGGATCATATCAGCGGTCTGCCCGGACTGCTTTTGACGATGGGAAATGCGGATAGAAAAGAACCGTTGACTTTAATAGGACCCAGAGGGTTGGAACGTGTTGTAAAATCCCTGCGCGTGATCGCGCCGGAACTGCCGTTTTCTCTGCAGTTTATTGAGATTACAGAACCGAGCCAGCATTTTGAGATTAAGGGGTATCATATTGATGCATTCCGAGTAAATCATAATGTGACCTGCTATGGCTATACGATTTCCATACCGAGGGCCGGTAAGTTTGATGTGGAAAAAGCGAAAGCCCTGGGGCTGCCGCTTCCCTGCTGGAACCGCCTGCAGAAAGGGGAGACCCTGGTTATAGATGGGACGACATATACTCCGGATATGGTGATGGGGAGTGCGCGCAAAGGCATTAAGGTGACATATGTGACGGATACCAGGCCAGTGCCGGTTATTGCGGAACAGGCCAGGGATGCGGATCTCTTCATCTGTGAGGGAATGTACGGAGAAAAGGATAAGACGCAAAAGGCGAAAGAGCATAAACATATGACATTTTATGAAGCGGCAGAACTGGCCAGAGAAGCCAATCCCAAGGAGATGTGGCTGACTCATTACAGCCCTTCTCTGACGAGGCCGGAAGAATATATGGATGGTGTGAGGGCTATCTTTCCCAGGGCGATTGCAGCCAAGGATGGCAGAACCGTGGAATTAGATTTTGAAAACTGACGGAGCGTCGGATGGGAAGGAATGCGGAAAAGAAATGAGGATCGAAATGAAGGAAAACATATATATATTGGCGATTGAAAGTTCCTGCGATGAAACGGCGGCCTCGGTTGTGATGGACGGCAGGACCGTACTCTCCAACGTGATCTCATCACAGATTGCGCTTCATACATTATATGGCGGAGTAGTGCCGGAGATTGCATCGAGAAAACATATTGAAAAAATAAATCAGGTGATTGAGACGGCGCTTCATGAGGCCGGAAAAACTTTGGATGATATGGATGCCATTGCAGTGACGTATGGGCCGGGATTGGTGGGCGCCCTTTTGGTGGGGGTGGCGGAGGCCAAGGCAATTGCATATGCGGCCCAAAAGCCGCTGATCGGTGTCCATCATATTGAAGGGCATATTGCAGCCAATTTTATAGAAAATAAAGATCTGGAACCGCCGTTTATCTGTCTGGTGGTTTCGGGCGGGCATACGCATTTGGTTGTGGTGAAGGAGTATGGTGAGTTTGAGATCCTTGGCAGGACCAGGGATGATGCGGCGGGAGAAGCCTTTGATAAAGTGGCCAGAGCCATAGGGCTGGGTTATCCGGGCGGTCCAAAAATTGATAAAGTAGCCAGACAGGGGGATCCCAATGCCATTGCCTTTCCCAAAGCGAGGGTGGAAGGAGCGCCCTATGATTTCAGCTTCAGCGGTTTGAAATCGGCGGTACTCAATTATTTAAACCGCGCAAAGATGATGGGGGAGACGGTAAAAGAGGCAGATCTGGCGGCATCGTTCCAAAAAGCCGTTGTGGATGTGCTGGTAGAACATGCGGTGTTGGCTGCAAAGGAGTTGGGCTTTGATAAGCTGGCTATTGCCGGCGGGGTGGCTTCCAACTCCTGTCTGCGGGCGAGCATGGAGGCAGTTTGCAGAAAAGAGGGGATTCGCTTTTATCATCCCTCTCCCATCCTGTGTACCGACAATGCGGCCATGATTGGAAGTGCCGCCTATTATGAATATAAAAAAGGCGTGCGCCATGGATGGGATTTGAACGCGGTGCCGAATCTGAAGTTAGGGGAGCGCTGAAAAAAACTGCCTGCCCCGCGTCGCGGCGTATTTCAGCCGGATTCACCGGATGCGGTCTGCTGCGGGGAGGCAAAGTATCCGGCAAAATGTCTTCCATTTCTCTCAGGTATCCGGTTAAAAGGGTTCTCCTATGCGTTTGTTATGGGTTTAAAAGCCGTATGGACGGCAGAATGTGAGGAAAAATTATGGAACAGCGGTTTTGGGAAAAATCATCGGCAATTGTCTTGGCGGCCGGCAGCGGAAAACGGATGCAGCAGACGGTAAAAAAACAGTTTATTTCCATTGGCGGACATCCGTTGCTGTATTATTCTCTGAAAGCCTTTTCGGACATGGGGATTGGAAGTATCGTACTTGTGGTGGCAGAGGAAGATTTTGCGTATTGTCAAAAACAGTTTGCAGCCTCCGGCACATTTGCCCGTCCCATTCGGCTGGCGATAGGCGGAAAGGAGCGGTACGACTCTGTCTATGCTGGGCTGCAGCAGGCAGAGGGAGCGGAATATGTTTTTATCCATGACGGGGCAAGACCATGTTTGGAGCGAGACGTGTTGGAGAGGACGGCTGCGTGTGTAGAAAAATATAAAGCCTGTGTTGCCGCCGTCCCCGTAAAGGATACGATCAAGATTGTCGATGAAAACGGGTTTGCTGTGGAAACGCCGGAGCGCAGTCGGCTGTGGGCAGTACAGACCCCGCAGGCATTTCAGTATGAACTGGTGATGAAGGCTTACCGTAAAATGGCGATGGAACCCAAACCAGGGCTTTCGATCACAGATGACGCCATGGTGGTGGAACATTATTCCGACTATTCTGTGAAAATTGCAAAGGGAAGTTATCATAATATCAAGATTACGACAACAGAGGATCTGGCGGTCGCTAGGGCATATCTTTCTGCCTTTTTGGAAGAATAAAGAAAAAAAGTAAAAAAAATGAAAAAAGGTGTTGACTTTTGAAATTGAAGATGATATTATATGTCTTGCGTCACGGCGAGAGCCGATGAACAAAAAAGAATTTTTAAAAAAGTTAAAAAAAGTATTGACAAACACGAATAGCTGGTATATAATAGACAAGCATTGTTGCTGGAGAGGTGTCCGAGTGGTTTAAGGAGCCGGTCTTGAAAACCGGTGATTCCGAAAGGGACCGTGGGTTCGAATCCCACCTTCTCCGTTCAATATATTTAACTTTATATTGAGTATTGCGTCAGCTTTCTCTTGGAGAAGTACCCAAGTGGCTGAAGGGGCTCCCCTGGAAAGGGAGTAGGTCGTTAGTAGCGGCGCGAGGGTTCAAATCCCTCCTTCTCCGTTGGTCTTCCAAAGGAGGACTGAACAAAGCCTAAACAGGCGATGCACCTTGATAACTGAACAGTATAACCAACCCTGAAAATTCTGATGGATTTCTAGTCGGACAAGTGTGGATGCATGAAATGTATAACGCGGTAGACGATTGGAAATACAATTGAGAAAATTCAGAACGATCGGACTCAGAAACAAGAAGAGAACCAAAGCAGAAGGCACCTGGAACCAGGATACCGGAAGTGGTTTGGAATCTTGCGGAAGAGAACGATAACCTAAAACACAGTAAGCCTGTTGAAAAACAGGGACGGATGAATTTGCTAACGTGAATTCTGAAGGGCAAACACTAAAACATGAGAGTTTGATCCTGGCTCAGGA
>DVJD01000042.1 GCA_018710785.1 Candidatus Fimimorpha excrementavium | reverse complement strand
ATCAGACAGTATTGTGAGGAGGCTGTTTTTTATGATGAAGATGCCGCAGATGCCGCGGAAATCGTCCGAAGGATCGGGGATGCGGATGGAATTTTTGTCAGCTTTAAGCATCCCATCGGAAAGGATATTCTGGGGCAGTGTCCGAATCTGAAGTATATCGGCATGTGTTGCAGTCTGTATTCGGAGAACAGTTCCAATGTGGATATCGTCTATGCCAGGGAACACGGAATCACGGTGACGGGAGTGCGCGATTACGGTGATGAAGGCGTGGCAGAGTATGTGGTCAGTGAGCTGATTCAAATCCTCCATGGGACCGGAGGGTATGAACCGTTTTTTGGAATAGAATCGGAATTGAGGGATCTGAAAGTGGGGATCCTAGGTATGGGAGCCACCGCCCAGGTGATCGCGCGGGCCCTGAAATTTTTCCACGCAGATATTTCCTACTACAGCAGGACGAGAAAAATGGACCTGGAAGACCAGAATGGATACTGCTATAAAGAACTGGATTCGCTTTTGCAGGAAAGTGAAGTGATCTGCAGCTGCCTGAGTAAGAATGTGACGCTGCTCCATGATAGAGAGATGACGCTTTTCGGACCGAATAAGATTTTGTTCAACACATCGCTGAGTCCGTCCTATGATATGGATGCCATGAAACAATGGCTGAAAGGAAAAAATACCCATTATTTCTGCGATACGATGATGGGGGTGGGAGAAGAAGCACTTCTTTCTTATCCCAATGTACACTGCATTCAAAAATCTTCGGGGACCACACGGCAGGCCATCGACCGCCTGAATGAAAAAGTACTTCAAAATCTGCGCAGTTATGTGAAACGATGATATTAGAGAGGGTGCCGCAAAATTAGAACCGCACATGCTGGTGCGAATGTTGCGGCACCTTTTCCTGTATTATTTGGAAGCGGGATAGCGGCGCAGCTTGGCTGCCGCTTCTTTCATGAGATCCGGGATGGGAAGATTAAAGGGGCACCGTTTGGTGCACTGCATACATCCAATGCATTGATCGGCGGTATGCCCATCCGGTACCGATACAGTGTATTCTTCTGTAATCTGATGCATATGGGACCAGTCTGTACCGCCGAATACCTGCCAGCGGTTGTAGAGCTTTAACACGGTGGGGATTGGGATTCCCCGGACGCAGGGGAGACAGTAGCCGCAGCCTCTGCAGTAATTTTTGACTTTAATATCGATTTTGTCCATGATTAAGCGCCGCTCTTCATCTGTCATGGACAGCGGGGAGGAGCCGACCTTCAGACCCAGGCGCACATAGTCAATCTGGTCGGTTCCCGGGATGACACAGGTCACATACGGATTGGAAGCCGCATAGCGGAGTGCTTCTTCCGCTGTAATGGAGAAGCCCATTTCCGCACTGCGTTTTTCCGTCAGAATGCCGCCGCCGTAGGGTTTCATGATGATGATTCCCATTCCAAACTGCTGACAGACCGGAAACAGGGTATCCTCCGCTTCCCGGTTGGTGGGATTATAAGCCAGCATGGCGGCTTCAAACAGTCTGGTACGGATGATCTGTTCTCCGATCTGGCAGTCATGGGTAGAGATTCCAAGATGGCGGATCCGTCCCTGCTTTTTTAATTCAAGAGCATAATCCAGAATGCCGTTTTCCCGGACGGCCTTCCAGTTGGCCGCTGTGCTGACATCATGGATGAAAAAGAGATCCAGGTAATCGGTCTGAAGATTGTTCAGGGTGGTTTCAAAATCGGACTGGAAGGAGGCCAGATCCCGCTTGATGCCCTTGGAGGAGAGAATAAATGTTTCGCGAAGCTCAAGCTCCTTCAGCGCCTGCCCAAGCCGCGCTTCGCTTTCCCCGTAGGCTCTGGCCGTGTCAATGTAATTCATCCCGCCGACATGGGCTTCCTGAAGGATGGCTTTTGCTTCTTCCAGCGTACAATTGCCCATCTGAAGGGCGCCGATTCCGATGACGGAAACGGATAAACCGGTTTTTCCAAGAACTCGATACTGCATAATATTCCTCCTGGTATGAATGAGTCGGCATCATCTGCCTTTTTGCAGTATATCATATGGATAGGCGATTGTAAAACGCATAGGCGGGAGCAGAGAAGGCAAAATGAAATTTCGGACGGCCGAAGGGAGTTGACCGTTGTTTCCTGCAAAAACTTTGAACTTGAAAGGCTATTTATGGATGAAATGGTAAAATCGGCTGATATTTTATAAGGATAGAGAATAGAAATTGAAAAAGGATGTCGGATTTGCTATAATAGGCGCAGCGAATCAAATAGGAGGCAGGCAAATGAAAAACGCAAGAGCAGTAACAATGGAATTTTTGGAAGATTGTCAGAAACGCTGTGATGAAAATCCGGTTTTCCGCACACTTTCCTGTGCAGTATCCAAGGCAGATCTGGCAGATGCGGCATACGATGGAAATCGCGGGAGAAATCTCCCCATGACGTTTTCCATTGATCTTTGCAGTTCGACGGTGACAAACCAGAAGTCCAGCGGGCGCTGTTGGATTTTTGCTGCCATGAATGTACTGCGCGAGGCAGCTGCCAAAAACTGCGGCATGGAGGAGACAGAACTGTCTCAGAACTATATCGCATTCTGGGACAAATTTGAAAAGATCAACTATTTTCTGGAATCGGTCATTGACAGCGCGGATCTGCCGGTGGGGGACCGTACCCTGGACTGGATTTTGCAGGGCCTTGGCGACGGCGGACAGTGGGATATGATCGTCGGCTTGGTCAAGAAATACGGAGTGGTTCCGAAATCTGCCATGCCGGAGACGTATCAGTCATCCAACACGGGAACCATGAACCGTATGCTGAACATGAAGCTCAGAGAATACGCCATTGAGCTGAGAACCCTGATCTCCGAGGGAAAGGATCCGGCAGCCAGAAAGGATGAGATGCTGTTTGAAATGTATCAGGCACTCTGCATCTGTTTTGGAAAACCGCCGAAGACCTTTGATTTTGAATACAGGGATAAAGATAAGAAGTTTCATGCCGACTATCATCTGACTCCGCATACCTTTTATGACAAGTATGTGAACGTCAACCTGGAAGATTATGTGAGCGTCATCAATGCGCCCACATCGGATAAACCATATGGCAAATGTTATACGGTAAAATATCTGGGTAATCTGGTGGAAGGAACGATCCGTTATCTGAATGTCCCCATGGATACCCTGAAGGATCTGGTGATCCGCCAGATGAAAGACGGCGAGATGGTATGGTTCGGAAGCGACTGCGGCAAATACGGTGACCGCACATCCGGTATCTGGGATCAGGATTCCTTTGATTTTGAGGGCATTCTTGGAGGTCTGACCTTCGGATTGACCAAGGAAGAGCGTCTGGACTACCGTGACAGCGCCATGAACCACGCCATGGTGATCACGGGAGTAAACCTGGATGAAAACGGAAAGCCCAACCGCTGGAAGATTGAAAACAGCTGGGGAGAAGACAGAGGCCAGAAGGGATACTATGTCGCCAGCGACAAGTGGTTTGACGAATTTACATATCAGGTGGTTATCCATAAAAAGTATCTGTCCGAAGAACAGCTTCAGGCCCTGGAAGCGGAACCGATCGTATTGGAACCGTGGGATCCCATGGGAAGCCTGGCATAATAGAATGGATTGAAATCCCAAGCGGGGTGCTGCAAAATTTTCTGTGTGAAGGAAATTTCGCGGCACCCTGTTTTTATATGGAATTCTGCTTGAAATCGGGGCGGATACCATGGAAAATAGAGAAAGAATAAGGTTTGTTTTTTGGAAAGGAGAGACGTTTCTATGATAATCAGCGCAAGCAGAAGAACAGACATACCGGCATTTTTTTCAGAATGGCTGATTCAAAGAATCCGGGAAGGCTATGTATGTACGAGAAATCCGTTTCGCTATCATCAGGTGAGCCGGATATCATTGGCGCCGGATGTGGTGGACGGTATCGTATTCTGGTCGAAAAACCCGCAGCCGCTTATGAAATATTTCCATGAATTGGACGCTTATATGTATTATTTTCAATTCACCCTGAATGCGTACGGAAAAGAGCTGGAAAGCGGTTTGCCTCCATTGGAACGGCGGGTGGAGACGTTTCAAAGTCTGGCAGAAAGGCTGGGAAAACGGCGGGTGATATGGAGGTACGATCCCATCTTGATCCAGGCAGAGTACCCGGTTTCCTGGCATATCCGTCAGTTTGAACGCCTGACGGGACAGCTGAAAGGATGCACGGAAACCTGTGTCATCAGTTTCCTGGATTCCTATCCCAGTATCAGGAGCCGCCTGAAGCGGCATGGGATCCGGGAAGTGGAAGAGGAGGAGAAGCGGATCCTTGCCCAGGGGTTCTCGGCCATCGCCGAGGAAAACGGGATGCGGATCGTGACCTGCTGTGAGGAGATTGATCTGTCCGACTATGGCATCGGGCATTCCAGCTGCATCGATCAATCACTCCTGTCGGAGCTTTTGGGATGCCGGATTGAGGGCGGAAAGGATAAGGGGCAGAGAGCGGCATGCGGCTGCATGGAGAGCATTGACATCGGAAGCTACCGCACCTGCCGCCATGGATGTGTGTATTGTTATGCCGGTGGACAGTCTGTTCCCAAAAGAAGGGAGAACGGATCCGACTGGCAGATGCATTCCCCTGTTTTAGGATCAGAACTGACAGAGGAAGACCGGATCACAGAGAAGCAGGGAAAAAGCCTGAAAGATCGGCAGATTTCCCTTTTGAGTGATAAGTCCGGAAAATAGCAAAGCAGAAAACAAAACCTTACTCTTTCCCATTCGGACTGGAGAACGGAGAAAATGGTTCAGGAAAACGGGATGGATAGGACTGAAATGAGTTGTGACAATATTTGCCTAAAACCATACAATTGGCATGAAAAATGTGCAGAATTGTCATGAGCGGATAATGATTATTGCCATGATAATGGTAATAATAGTAAGATTAGGCCATCCGAAAGGCCAAGACGGACAGCAGTATGGCAGACGCTGCCGCATAGGAGAGAACCGCATTTTTGAGGAGACTAGGAATCCATCGAAGTTTCAGGCCATGGGAAAAAGGAGGGGAAAAAAAGGAGAGGATACGGCATGGAAAACAGAAAGAATAAAGTCGGGGCGGTTCTTACAGCACTCGGACTGATGGTTGGCACAGCAGCCGGATGCAGCAGCCGGATCGATGAATACCAGACGGCAGAGCAAAACGGAGAGGAGCCCTTTACCATCACAGTCATGCTTCAGGACTATAGCGGATCCCCAATGTCAGGGGAATATGCGGATGAGGTTTTGGAAAAACTGGAAAGCTACATGAACTGTCAGATTGATTTTTCCTGGGTAGCGACTAAGGATTATGAAGATAAGGTGGGAATGATGCTGGCACAGGGAGAGGGAATGCCGATGGTGATGCAGGTGGATATGAATGCTGATGTACTTTCAGCAGCGCGGGCAGGCACTTTTTGGGATTTGACAGAGTTTCTTCCGGATGAAGAAAACCTGCCGAATTTGTCCCAGGCCGATGAGACAATCAGCCGATCATTTCTTGTAGATGGACAGTTGATTGGAATCTACCGCTCCAGGCCCATAGGAAGATATGGATGGAGCTACCGGCAGGATTGGGCGGATGCGTTGGGAATTTCAGAACCCAGGACCGTGGAGGATTTTTATCAAATGCTTTATCAGTTTACCTATGATGACCCAGACGGAAATGGAAAGGATGATACGTATGGACTCTGTCTTTGCAAACATACGGTTCCATTTGATACGATGCAGACCTGGTTTGGTGTGGGCAACGGATGGGTGGAACAAAACGGAGAACTGATACCGGTACATCAGACTTCGGAATATATGGAAGCTTTAAACTGGTTTCGAAACATATATGAGGAGGGGCTGGTATATCCGGATTTTGCGGTGAGAGACAGCGACACTTGGCTGGATGGCGTAAGGAAGGGGGAATGCGGAGTCCTTGTGGATATCATTGGAAATGGAAAAGGGATTTGGGACTATTTTATCAAAAATCAAGTTCCGGCGGTGACAGGAGAGGGATACGCATCCATGAAACTGATGGTCGGTCTGGCAAAGGATGAAGACAGTGAAATCAGAGATTTAGCCACATCGGGAAATGGAGGATGTTTCGTCATAACCAAGGCAGCCGATACAAAGGAAAAGGTGATGCAGTGTCTTCAGTTTTTGGATAAGCTCAATGACAATGAGATGCATATTCTCATGGACTTTGGCTTGGAGGGAATCAACTGGGAATATCAGGATGGGTATTTGGTTGATTTGGATTTGGACCAACCGGAGCTTTCCAGTGCCTACAGTGGATTAAATCAGCTGGGAAATGTCTTATACAGTGAGGATTATTATGAAGTTCCCATCCGTTATACGCAGCAAAAGGCCGCGGAACTGGAGAAACAGAAGGAAGCCGAGGCGTATGTGGTCAAAAACCCGGCGGCGGATTATTTGATTAATTCGGAAACCTATGCCACAAAGGGAACGGTGCTGGATTCCATCTTAACGGAGGCCAGGACGCAGTATATCGTGGGTGAGATTGATGAAATCGGTTTGGAACAGGCATGGAAACAGTGGGAAACCCAGGGAGGGCTGGCATTGATGGAAGAAATCAATGAACAGTACCGCCAGGAGATAGGGCGATAAGAGATTGACAGAGAAATCAGGAGGAAATCATGCTGAAAGAGCGATTGAAATCAATAACCTATAAGCGGAAAATTTTCCTGGAACTGGCTGTCATGTCACTGCTGCCTATCCTGCTGCTGACGGTTTTTTCCATATTCATTATACGAAAAGATATGCAGGAACGGATGGATTTGATGTCAGCCCAGAGGGTGGAGCGGGTTCAGGAACGCACGGACAGAATTTTATGGAGTATATGGGAAAGCTATTTTGAGATATTTATGACGGATTCCGTGAATGCAGTGATCACCCAGGATTTGAGTTATCAGGATTACAGTATTTATTCGGATGCCGCGGAAAAACTGGAAGGTCAGACGTATCTGAGGGATTATATCAGAGGATTTTCTTTTATCAATCTGGATACCAAGTGGGTTCTGAGCAGCCGGGGGATGTATCCTCTGGCAGAGGCCAATAATTACAGTGAAGTGATCGGTATTCTGAAAGATAAAGAATACTATGCGGGAAAATTGGTCAACAGCACAAAGGAAATTGTGAAAGATCTGCCCCACAGCACCATAGATACCAATGGAGTATATATGCTGTTTTGTCTGCCGATGAACGCAAAAACCCCGCAATGCGCGGTGATTGTAAATCTGAATATGGATGCCTTTCAGGAATTCATCGATGATGGAGATGAGTATGAAATTACCGTGACAGACAAAGAAAACAGGATTTTGCTGGCGACGGATGCGGCAGCGGCGGAATATGTGGCGGGGCATCCGAACGACGTGAAAGCCAGAGAATGGATCACGCTGGAAGAGGGAAGACGGGTTCGTCTCAGCTCCATTTCCAGAGAATCGGACTATTTTAACTACATTATCACCTATGAAAGCAGCATGATCGGAAGAGAAAGCCAAAGGATTATCAGTTTTTCTCTGGTTCTGATCGGCGTTATTTTGGCCACCGGGTTTGCAGTGCTGGTAACAGGAAGAAGGGTATATCAGCCGATTGCCGGTCTGCGGGAAAAAATATCCGGCGGAATGCATGGAGATAAAAATGAAAAGGGCGATGATATCCGGTTTATTGAAAAAAATATATCTGATATGATGTCCACGATCCGCAATCAGAAGCATGAGATGGTCCGTTTCCTGCTGTCCCGTCTTCTGAGCGGAACGATTCGAAAAGAAGAGATTGAGAAATATTGGAACGAACTGGATCTGCCGACATACTCCGATTACTGTATTATGGCCCTGACTCCATCCTCCAGTCCCGGATGGGATCAGGATATGGAGCGGAACATTTTGCTCAGTGCCATAGAGGAAGGGGCTTTAAAGAGCAAAAAGAAGGATATCATCGTATCAAGGGTGTGGAATAAGTCGCTGATCCTTTTGATCGGAGGAGACACCCAACAGGAGACGGAAGAAAAAGTGATGCAGAATGAGGAAACCATTCGCCGGTATCTGAAGGAAAATGGAATCCATGACATCCAGTTTGGAGCCAGCCAGATGTTTCATGAACTGGAATATGCCATGCGGGCTTATCATGAGGCGGTGGAAGCGGCGAAGATCAGTGAGATGGAGTACGCCAAGAGCGGAAACCAGGAAATGATTTTGTATGCGGACATCGCCGATCATGGAATGGAACGGGCATCCTATTATCCCGTCGCCGGTGAGACGCGGGTAAAGGAACTGGTGGATGCCTGTATGGAAAAAGAGGCCTGCATGGAAGCGGGGCGTCTGATCGATGAGCTGTATGGACAGAGGATGTCCACTGTGGAGCGGCGATATTACTTATTCCGGCTGCTTCTGGCCATTCTGGAGGTCTCCAATGATGCGGGACTGCCGGTCAGCGAGATCAAAGTGCCGGAGGATAAAGATATCCTGTTCCTATTTTCCGAGATGTATGGGAGCGAGGATATGAAACGCTTCATCAATCGCCAGGTGATCCCGGGGGTCATCGCAAGCCTGAGGGAATTCAGAAGCACCCATACGGTGGACATCAAAGAAAAAGTGATGCGTATGATACGAAAAGCAAAAGGAGATATCACATTGGCAGAGTGTGCGGAAAAGCTGCATTACAGTACCAGTTATCTGGGACGCATCCTGCGCTGTGAAAACAACGATTCGTTTTCCACCTATGTGGCGGAGCAGAAATTGGCGTATGCCAAGAGTCTTCTGGAGGAGACGGAACGGTCCGTGGCGGATATCGCCAAGGAATTGAATTATGCCAATACACAGAATTTTATTCGATTCTTTAATAAATGGGTGGGAATGACACCGGGCAAATACCGGGAAAGCCGGAAAAAGAGAACCAGTGATCCGGTGGATTAACCATAAAGAAAGAATACCTAAAAACGGGAGGAGAGACATGGCGCTTTATATCGGGGCAAATTATCATCCCCATGACTGGGATTCATCCCGCTGGAGGACGGATGTGAAATTAATGAAGGAGGCAGGCTTTACCACCGTGCGCCTGGGCCATCTGTGCTGGGACAGCTACGAGCCGGAGGAAGGCGTCTATACCTTTTCATGGTTTGATGAAGTGATGGATTTGTTTGCGGAGGCAGGAATCGGCGTGGTTTTGGATGTATCCATGCGTCCGGCGCCCACATGGGTTCATAAACTTTGTCCGGGATGTAATATTGTGGGAAAGGAAGGCAATATGCAGCCGAGCATCCGCCGTTATATGGAAGATGTGGCGGATCCGGCTTATCAGAAGTATGCCCTTCGCTTCGCTGAAATTCTTGTGAAGCGTTATCGGAACCATCCGGCGCTGTTTGCCTTTAGCCTGTGCAACGAGCTGGGGAGCGGGCAGCGCTCCTACTCCGAATATAACCGACAGCGGTTTGTACAGTGGCTGAAGCGCAAGTATGGCACGGTGGAACAGCTGAACCGGGCCTGGGCCACCCGGCGATGGAGCAGGAGGCTGACCAGCTTTGACGATGTGGTCTTTCCGGAAAATGGAAACGCCATCGGATCTCCCGAGGCCTGGCTGGATATGCGGCGCTTTTTCGCCCACGGAATCGGCCGGTTTATCACAAAATTGAAAGAGACCGTGGAGCAGCACGCCGAAGGAATCCCCCATTCCAGCAACCACTACGCGGAACTGGATCAGCTGGGATTTGATTATCTGAACATGTATGAAGATTTTGTGGATTATCCGGGAATGGGATTTTATCCGGGGTATCAGGTCACAGAGCGGTACCACTATATGAGCAGTACCTACAGTCAGAGACTGGCTGAGACGGATAAGCCCATGTGGTGTCTGGAGTTCCAGGCGGGCGGCCAGGGACTGCTGCATGGCCCTTACGGGGCGATCCGTATGAACGCCATGCTTTGTCTGATGAACCGGACACAGATGATACTGGGATGGACCTGGCGCAGCATGCTGGCGGGAGAAGAGCAGTATCTGTGCGGACTTTTGGGCCATGACGGACTTCCGACTGTGAATTACCGGGAATATGCGGAAATTGCAGCGTACATGAAAAAGCTTCAGGATTACGCTTTCCCCTATCTGCCTGTGCCGGATACGGCAGTGGCCTACAGCTTTGACAATGAATGTGTGATGCAGTACGGTTCCAGGCAGTACCATCAGACCGGCAGACAGAACCGGGTGGAGGTGCAGAAAGTCTTTTATGACTTGAACCGGGATTTCAATACCATCTCTCTGACCAACCGAAAGCATGCCTATAAACTGCTGATTCTTCCGGATTATGTCATGATATCGGAAAAAGAGGCGGAGGAGATCCGCAAATTTGTGGCAGAAGGCGGCTGCGTGATCATGACGGCATATTCCGCCACAGTGGATGAACACAGTCAGGTCTTCGGGACACCGCGCCCCGGCCGTCTGGATGATGTGTTCGGAATCCGGGTTTCCGGCTTCGACCGGACGGGAGCAGAGTGGAGAGATTTTGATGGCGATGCAAAAATCGTGGAAGATGAAAAAGGAAAACGGGAACTTCTGAAGGTGAAAGCCGAAGAAGAATTTTACATAGATGTGGAATATTATGAGGAACTGGAACTTCATACGGCCAAGGCATACGCTGCCTTTCCGGATAAGGGTCTGTGTGCCGTTTCCGAAAACAGCTACGGCAAAGGAAAAGCCTATTATATTGCGGCGGAGACCAATGCAGTGATTTTGAAATGGCTGATCCGGAAGCTGACGCCGGTCCTGGGATTGAACGAAGGGATGAAGGTGCCGGAGGGAATTCAGGCAAGAAAGATCGCAGAAGGACAGAAGTTCTACGTAAATACCACAAACAGAAGGATTTCCGTTTCCATTGAAAAGCCGGGGAGAGGGGTAATATCAGAAAAAGAGTATGAAGATGAGCTGATTCTGGAACCATATGACGCGGAACTGCTGATTGAAAGGAAATAAGCAAAGACGGGTCAGGGGCCGGGAAGCGAAGGATTTTCAGGGATGGGGAAATTTATTTCATATTTCACAGGAGGAGAACTTATGAGACGAAACAAAAAGCTGGCAGCAGCGGCGATGGCAGTATTGACTGCATCAGCCATTTTAACCGGATGCGGAAATGACGCAGCCACCAATGCTACGGCAGGAAACTCTGCCGCATCAGAAAACACAGATAATGCCGGAAACACAGGGACTGAAGGCGAGGGGGAACAGACAGCAAGCGGCGAACGTCCGACCATCACATTTATGCTTCAGGACTTTACCGGCAATGCCTTAAACAATGAAAATTCCGACAAAGTGGTCGAAAAAATGGAAGAATATACGAATACTCACGTGGATTTTCGCTGGGAAGCCAGTGATACGTATCAGGAAAAATTCGGAGTAACCCTTTTGGATAAAGACAATATTCCAATGATTTTGACGTCTCCCAATGGCGTGGATTCCAATGTTTTGAGTGCGGCCAAAAGAGATGCCTTCTGGGATCTGACGGAATATCTGAAAGATGAGGAAGCGTATCCGAATCTGTCCCAGGCGGATCCGGAAACCCTGAAAGCCATGACAGTGGACGGAAAGATCATCGGAATCTACCGCACCAGAAATCTCGGAAGATACGGCATGAGCTACCGCACTGACTGGGCAGAGAAAGTGGGAGTCACAGAGGCCCCATCCACCGTGGATGAGCTGTACGATATGATGGATAAATTTGCCCATAATGACCCGGATGGAAATGGCGAGGACGATACCTATGGCATGGAACTGTGCAAGTATACCGGACCTCTGGACATCATGCAGACCTGGTTTGGCGTGGGAAATGATTGGGTGGAGCAGGACGGAAAACTGGTTCCGGTCCATCAGACACCGGAATATATGGAAGCACTGAACTGGATGAAGAGTCTGGTAGACAACGGACTGGTGCGCAAGGACTGGGCAGCTGTGGATACCACCACATGGGCAGATGGAATCAAGAAAGGGGAAGCCGGTGTATTTGTGGATACCATGGACGGAGCCAAGGGCGCATGGCAGTATTACATTCAGCAGGATGTGAAATCGGTGGTAAATTCGGAAGAGACTGCTTCCATCACCTATGTGGGACCACTGGCAAAGGATGAAAACAGCGATCCGAAGACATTGGCCCATACCGGATATGGCGGCTGCTTCTTAATCACCAAGGAAGGCGCCAAGACCGAAGAAGATCTGAAGAATTGTCTCCACTATCTGGACAAAATGTGTGATGATGAAATGCTGGTGCTGGCGGATTATGGTCTGGAAGGCATCACCTGGGAATATGCCAATGAAGAAAAGACCGAGCTGGTTAAGACCGACGCGGCACTGGACGGAACACAGATTCCCAATGCCGGTCTGAATCAGACGCTTTGCTACATCCCTCATGAGGCTTCTGTAAATCCTGCCCTTCAGCTGGATGAGCCGACTAAATTGATGCAGGAAGCACAGGAATTGAACAAGACAGTGGCTGTCAGAAATCCTGCCACAGAATATCTGCTGAATTCTGAGGAAAATGCGCAGAATGGTCTGACTCTGGAGCAGATTTTGGATGACGCCAGAACCCAGTACGTATGCGGAGCCATCGATGAGGCTGGCTTACAGCAGGCTTGGCAGGAATGGGAAGAAAGAGGCGGCGCAAAACTGATCGAAGAAGTAAACGCACAGTATCAGGCAAAATAAGTTTCATTCCATCCTGGAAGTCTCCGGCTTCCATTGTGAGGAGCCATCGGCAGTGGGGCGGAGGCTTCCAGCTTCTCTTTCAATGAGCAAGTCCCCGGCTCTTCTATCGCAGAGATAGGAGCTTGGGGACTTGTTTGTGTCAAAATACAAATTGGAAAATCAACAGCAATCGGGAGGAACAAACGTGGTATATCATTCATTTCGGCCGGGGCAGGTATGGCTGGATACGGAGGGAAAACGGATTCACGCCCATGGCGGTTCCGTCATCCAGGCAGACGGTGTTTACTATTTTTATGGAGAAAATAAAGAAAAAACAGATGGAAAAAATGGGATCTGGCACTGGGGAGTGCGCTGCTATGCGTCGACGGATCTCTATAACTGGGAGGACAAAGGGCTGATTATTCCGCCGGAACCGGACAATCCGGATTCTTCGCTCCATCCCTCCTCCTGTATGGACAGACCCCATATTATATATAATGAAACGACAAAAAAATATGTGGCATGGCTGAAAATCATGCATGGGAGTCTGCAGACCGTTACCATTCTGACGGCGGATCACATCCTGGGGCCATATACCATGGTGCGGGAAAATTTCAGGCCGCTGCAGATGAGCGCCGGTGATTTTGATCTGGCAGTGGCTCCAGACGGAAAGGCGTATTACTATTTTGACCGGGTACATTCGGAAACCATATGCGCGGATCTGACATGGGATTATCTGGATGTGACCGGGTATTACAGCACTCATTTCCCAAAGCCATGCCCGCCGTATGTGAGGGAGGCCCCGGCCCATTTCATCCGTCATGGAAAGCATTATCTTATCACCTCCGGCACGACGGGATATCTGCCGAATCCGTCGGAGGTCGCCGTGGGAGACAGCTGGCACGGCCCCTTTCAGGTACTGGGAGATCCCCATCCGGGCGACGCGTCCCACACCTCGTTTCATTCGCAGATTTCTTCGGTCTTTCAGGTTCCGGGGAAAAAAGATTTGTACATCGCCTGCGCCGACCGATGGCTTCCGGGGGAAATGCACAGAAGATATGAAGACTACGCCAGAGTATACGAAATACGGTATCATCCGTGGAAGAAGGCAGAGCAAAAAGAACTGGAACAAAATCATTCCGCGGATGTTGTGGCAAATACCAGCATGGCAGACTATGTATGGCTGCCCCTGCGCTTTCAGGAGCCGGATGAGGAATACCCCCGGGGAATGGTGCGGATCGACTGGAAGGATGAATGGAGGATCGAAGATTATGAATAAGGATTCCATGCTTTTTGCGGGGAGAGGAAAAAACAACATGGATAAAATTTTATATGGCGGGGATTACAATCCCGAACAGTGGCCAGAGGAAGTATGGGAAGAGGACATGCGCCTGTTTCGTCTGGCCCGCATTGACACCGTGACGCTGAATGTGTTCAGCTGGGCGATGCTCCAGCCGGATGAAACAACCTATGATTTCAGCAAATTGGACAAAATCATGGAACTGGTCAGAAAAAATGGCCTGAAGGTCTGCCTGGCCACGTCCACGGCCGCCCATCCCGCCTGGATGGCCAGAAAATACCCGGATGTTCTTCGGACCGAGCACAATGGCATGCGCAGGAAATTCGGACGGCGCCACAATTCCTGTCCCAACAGTCCAAGCTATCGGAAATTCGCTGCGGCTTTGGTGGAAAAACTGGCTAAGAGATACGGAACGGATGACACGGTGATTGCCTGGCATATCTCCAATGAATACGGCGGCATGTGTTTCTGTGAAAACTGCGAGAAGGCATTTCGCAGATGGCTTCAGGATAAGTATCAAACCGTGGAAGAACTGAACCGTGTCTGGAATCTGGGATTTTGGGGCCATACCATGTATGACTGGGAAGATGTGGTGGTACCCAACCTGCTGTCGGAAGAATTCATCAGCGACGGCGTCCGAACCACCTTTCAGGGAATTTCTCTGGACTATGCCCGGTTCAATTCGGACAGTATGCTGGCCTGCTTCGATATGGAAAAGGAAATCCTGAAAAAATACTCGCCGGATATTCCTGTGACCACCAATTTCATGGGCATGTTTAAGCGGCTGGATTACCAGAAATGGAGCAGTCATCTGGATTTCATATCCTGGGACAATTATCCGGGCCCTGCGGATACGGCGGCCGATGTGGCCATGCGCCATGATTTGATGCGCGGATTAAAGCAGGGAAAACCGTTTGCCCTCATGGAACAGACCCCCAGTGTCAACAACTGGAATGAAGTCTGCCGTCTGAAGCGGCCGGGAGTCATGCGGCTGTACAGCTATCAGGCAGTCGCCCACGGAGCGGATACGGTTCTGTTTTTCCAGATGAGAAGAAGCATCGGCGCCTGTGAGAAGTTTCACAGTGCAGTCATCGACCATGCGGGACATGAGCATACCCGGCTGTTCGGCGAAGTGGCGCAGCTGGGAGAAGAATTGGAGGAGAGGATCCAAGATACGGTCCTGGGAGGCAGGATTTCCTCAAAGATCGCCATCGTATTTGACTGGGATAACTGGTGGGCTGCGGAGTACTCGGCGGGACCCAGCCGGAGGATTCAGTACTGTGAGGAAGTCAGCCAGTACTACCGGGCGCTGTTTTCCATGAATTATCCGGTGGATCTGATCGGTGCGGAGGATGATTTGTCTTCCTATTCCATTGTCATCGCGCCGCTCCTTTACATGTGCAAAGAGGGATACGATGAAAAAATCCGTTCCTATGTGAAGCAGGGAGGTACCTTTGTGACCACATATTTCAGCGGCTATGTGGAGGACCATGATCTGGTGGTACTGGGAGGCTACCCGGGAAAGCTCAGAGATATCCTGGGCGTATGGGTGGAGGAAATCGACGCCCTTTATCCCGATGAAGCAAATTCCTTTATCTATAAAGGGGTCCGCTATCCGGCGGAGATTGCCTGTGAACGGAAACATCTGGAAGGCGCCGAGGCATTGGCTTTTTATGAGTCGGATTTTTATGCGGGCATGCCTGTGGTGACGAGACATGCCTGGGGCAGGGGAGAAGCCTACCACGTGGCGACCCGCTCCAACGGGGCATTTTACAAAGCTTTTCTCAGGGATCTCTGTGAGAACCACCGCATCCGTCCCGCGGCGGACACGCCGGAGGGCGTTGAGGCCACGGTGCGGAAAAATGAGAAGGGAGAATGCCTGTTTTTACTGAACCATAATTCGCAGGAGGTTTCGGTTTGTCTGGAATCCGGAGGAACGGAACTTTTGACCGGAACGGTTTATGCACCGGGAGATCAGCTGAAGCTGGAAAAGACGGGGGTGGCGGTTTTGTTTCGGCCGGAATAGAAAACGGAATTGGAAACTCTCCTGCGGCTATGAAAATAGGGCTTGACAGATACAAAATACTCCTGATAAAATGGGCACGTACAGAAAAAGCGATGAAGAGGACAGTAAGCTGTGGCGTACATGCCCAGAGAGGAATCCCGTTTGGCTGTGAGGATTCCCATGCAGCGCAGACGAAGACCACCTCCGAGCGGCCCCAATACGGCCCGGTGATTCCGTTATCATCTGAAATTGAGAGGTTTTCATAAAAAATGAGAGAAAGGCGCTCATGGAAAACAAGCGGGGTGGAACCGCGGGCAAGTCCCGTCCCCGGTCAGGGGTGTTTTCCGTGGGCAGATGGAAAAGAACATTCCGAAAGGGATGTTCTTTTTTGTGTGATAAGCCCGGAAAGCGGCTGCCGTGCTACGTGGGCAGACGTTTGCCCCGATCATGGCGTTTGACAGCCGCCTGGCAGAAAAAAACGTGCGGATGCACAGAAATGAGGAATGGAATGAAGATTACATTGAAAGATGGCTCGGTAAAGGAGTATCAGGAAGCAAAATCGGTTTATGACATTGCTGCCGATATCAGTGACGGCCTTGCCCGCATGGCATGCGCCGGGGAAGTGGACGGCGAAGTGGTGGACCTGCGCACCGTCATTGACAAAGACTGTGAATTAAATATTCTGACCGCGAAAGATCCGGAGGGACTGCGCGTCATGCGCCACACCGCGTCCCACGTATTGGCAGAGGCGGTGAAGCGCCTGTTTCCGGAGGCAAAATGCGCCATCGGACCGGCCATCGATGAGGGATTCTATTATGATTTTGATTCCAAGCCATTTTCCAGAGAAGATCTGGACAATTTGGAAAAAGAGATGAAAAAAATCGTGAAAGAGGGCCATCGCCTGGAGCGGTTTGAATTGCCGAGACAGGAAGCCATCGCGTTAGCCAGAGAAAAAGGGGAACCATACAAAGTGGAACTCATCGAAGATCTGCCGGAGGATGCGGTGATTTCGTTTTACAGCCAGGGAGACGGGTTCACCGATCTGTGTGCAGGTCCCCATCTGATGGATACGAAAAAAATAAAGGCATTTAAACTGATTTCTTCTTCCATGGCTTATTGGAGAGGAGATTCCGAAAAAGCGCAGCTCCAGAGAATCTACGGCACCGTATTTGCGACCAAAGAGGAGTTAAACGCTTACCTGGAACATTTGGAAGATATCAAAAAAAGAGATCACAACCGCCTGGGAAGAGAGATGAAGCTGTTCACCACGGTGGATGTCATCGGACAGGGACTTCCCCTTCTGATGCCCAAGGGACAAAAAATCATCCAGACGCTGCAAAGATGGATTGAGGATGAAGAGGATAACAACCGGGGCTATGTACGCACCAAGACGCCTCTGATGGCCAAGTCTGATTTGTATAAGATTTCCGGCCATTGGGATCATTATAAGGAAGGCATGTTTGTTCTGGGCGATGAGGAAAAAGACAAAGAAGTCATGGCGCTGCGTCCCATGACCTGTCCGTTCCAGTATTATGTATACAAGGCAGAGCAGCATTCCTACCGTGACCTGCCGATCCGTTACGGAGAGACTTCCACCCTGTTTCGAAATGAGGATTCCGGGGAGATGCACGGCCTGACCCGCGTCCGCCAGTTTACCATCTCCGAGGGACATCTGGTTATCCGGCCGGATCAGGTGGAAGAAGAGCTGAAGGGCTGCCTGGATCTGGCTGACTACTGTATGCGGACCCTGGGGCTGGAGGACGACGTGACCTACCGCCTTTCCAAATGGGATCCCAACAACCGGGAAAAATATCTGGGAGATGAAGAATACTGGGAAAAGACACAGAATAAGATCCGTGAAATCCTGGTGGAAAAGAATCTGACGTTCACAGAAGCAGAGGGAGAAGCCGCATTCTATGGGCCAAAGATTGATATCCAGGCCAAAAATGTATATGGAAAAGAAGATACCATGATCACCATCCAGCTGGACTGCGCCATCGCGGAAAATTTTGATATGTTCTATATCGACCAGAATGGAGAAAAGGTGCGCCCATATATTATCCACAGAACATCCATGGGGTGCTATGAGAGAACCCTGGCTTGGCTGATTGAAAAATACGCAGGAAAATTCCCCACATGGCTGTGTCCGGAGCAGGTGCGTGTCCTTCCGATCTCTGACAAGTACGAAGCGTACGCCAATGAGGTGGCAAAGGAACTGAAGAAACACGGCATTCTGTGCAGCGTGGATGGCCGTTCGGAAAAGATCGGCTATAAGATCCGCGAGGCCAGACTGGAAAAACTGCCCTATATGCTGGTGGTGGGCCAGCAGGAAGAGGCGGATAAAACCGTATCCGTCCGCAGCCGTTTCGCGGGAGATGAAGGCGTGAAGGCTCTGGATACCTTCATCGGCCAGATTGCGGAAGAAATCCGCACCAAAGCCATCCGCAAAGAAGAGGAACAGTAAACATTTTACGGTAATCGGATAAAACAAAAGAAATCATGAGGCGGATGAAGCGCATCCGTCGGAACAGAAAAGAACGCACTGAATTTTCGGCAGCTGGAAAGCTGCCGAAAATTCAGTGCGTTTTTCCAAATTCTGCAGTATGTCCACTTCTCTCAGTCTGATCTACAGGAAGCATGGAAAAGCGGCTGCTTCCATGTTTTCGCCCGGGAATCCATGGTGTTCATTCCATTTGCAAGTATTCAGATGAATCTTTTATTGACAAGGGAAATATCTGAAATTATAATAAAACATATCACTGAACATTTCAGATAAAACGGCAGAAAAAATGCAGTAGAAATGAGGATGGATTATGATTGGTGAACAGGAAGCAAGGAAGGTGTTGGAGACGGCCCTGAAGGGCGGTGCAGAGTTTGCGGAGCTGTTTTTTGAGGACAGGGAAGAGTCCAACATCAAATGTATCAGAGAAGAGATTCAGGGCGCTAAAACCATGCGGATTTACGGCGCGGGGCTTTATGTGATTTCCGGAGTCAGCAGTATCTACGTGTATTCCAATGACTGTTCGTTTCGCGGGCTCATGGGATTGGCACAGAGGGCAGCGGAACTGATGGCAGTCAAGGAGAAAAAACAGGCAGCTGTGCCGGAGCGTTTTCAGGGACCGATGCGGGAAAATCCCAATCCGGTTGCGGAATTTCCTTCCGCGGTGGAGGGACGAAGAAAGATCCGTGTGCTGAAGGAGACGGCGAAGGCGGCTTTGTCGGCGGGGCCGGAGATTCTTTCTTTGAATACGGATTATTTTGATACGGATCAAAGGATCTGGGTAATCAACAGTGAGGGACTTTCCGCCAGGGACCGGAGAGTGACCACAAGACTTCGCCTGCAGACCGTCATCAGCGACGGGAGCCGCTCGTTTTCCAATTGGGAGGACTATACCCATCCAACTGGATTCGAAGCCTACCGGGATGAGCAGGCCTATACGGCATTTGCCAGGGATATGATCCTGCGCAGCCGGAACATGATGGACGGCGCGTCGGTGGCCCCGTGCCGGGTTCCAGTGGTGCTGGAAGCCGGGAGCTGCGGAACCCTGTGGCATGAAAGCTGCGGCCATTCCCTGGAGGCCTGCGCCATTGCGGCAAAAAGCAGCGCCTTTGCCGGAAAACTGGGCCAGCAGGTGGCGTCCAAAAAGGTGACGCTGATCGATGACGGCAGCATGCCGGGGCTGTACGGCAGTTCTGTGATTGACGATGAGGGCCATCTGAGACAGAAAAATGTGCTGATCGAACAGGGAATTTTAAAGACGTATCTGTGCGACCGGCTTCACGGCGCGATGATCGGACTTCCGTCCAATGGCTGCGGCAGGAGACAGAATTATACCTATGCGCCCACGTCGCGGATGAGCAATACGTATCTGGCGGCCGGAGAGGACGATGAGGAGGAGATGATCCGCTCGGTACCGGAAGGGCTGTACGTCAGAAGCATCGGCGGAGGTACGGGCGGCATGCAGTTTTCCCTGGAAGTCAAAGAGGGATGGTGGATTAAAAACGGAGAACTGGCCTATCCGGTGAAAGGATTGATGCTGACGGGAAACGGGCTGGATGTGATCAAAAAAATCGACCGGGTCGGAAAGAAGCTGGAATATGACGGAGGCGGTTTCTGCGGCGCCGGTTCCGGTCTGATCCCCACCACCACTTTCCAGCCAAGGGTACGGATCGCAGAGATGGCAATAGGAGGCTGACCATGAGAGGATTGGAAACATATCAAAGACGGATGAAAGGTCTTCCGGCAGGGATTACAGCAGCAGAAGCAGAAGCGGAACGGACACAGCTGCTGTCGCTGGAAGTGATGCAGGGAGAAAACAAGGGGGTCCAGTGCTCGGATGTGACGGAACTGTTTATCCGTGTCCGGACCAAAGATGAAGAAGGGGAAAAATCCGGCTTTTATTATACGCAAAATCTGGAAGAAGATCCCAGAGAAGCGCTGAAACGGGCGGCAGAAAATGCGGCTTTTGCCGCAAAAGAAACCAGTGAATGCTTCCTTTCTCCCGAGGAGGCCTGGAAACCATCCCCAAAAGACGAAGCCTATACGGCGGAGGCAGTCAATACCCGGGAGGTGCCCTTTTCGGTATTGGAAGAGAAAGCCCATGAAATGGAAGCAGTGCTGCGCCGGGAAAATCCCGGGGCTCAGATATTGCTCCGGCTGATTCAGACGAAAGAAACCAGAGGGCTGATCAATTCCTTGGGAACAGAGATGGAAGCCGCAGTTATCCGCTTTGAAGCGGAGATGGAATTTGCCGAGGAACAGGGAGGGGTACCGTATTTTTACAGCATTTGCCAGTCCTCAGAAAAACTGGAAGATCTGCAGGCAGTGTTCTTTTTGAAGCAAATCAGAAAGCGCCGGAATCTGCGGCTGCCAAAAGGCACCCTGGAAGCAGGGGAATACCCGGCGGTTTTGGACTGCGAGACTGCCGCCAACCTGTTTGCCACGGCCTGGCAGATGTTTACGGCGAAAAATTATCTGGCCGACGCCACACCCTATGCGGGCAGACTGGGGGAAAAGGTGACGGGAGAGGCTGTTTCCATCCGAAATCTTCCGTCCATCCCGGAGGGCGGCTATCGGTGTGTATTTGACTGTGAGGGAAGCGGAGCAGAACCCTTGGAACTGGTAAAAAACGGCGTTTTGGAGGAGCTGATGCAGACGGTATCCACTGCCCGGGCCATGGGAACGTCTCCCACGGGAACCACGGGAAGAAAGGCATTGCTGAGCGGAAATATCCATACGGATCTGATTCCAATGCCAGCCAATTTCCGATTGGAAAAGGGAGAACGGGAGACAGAACTGCTTTTGAAAGAAATGGGAAACGGCGTCTACGTCACGGAATCATTCGACGTTTTTCACTCCATCAACATTGCCTCCGGTGAATTCCATGTTCCCTGCAGGGGAATTCTGGTGGAAAACGGGGAGTGCAAAGCATGTGTGGAGGGAATCACCATCAACGGCACCATCCAGGATCTGCTGCGGGATACTCTGGAGGTGGGCAGCGAAGTGCAGGTACGTCCCATGGATCTTTTGAAAAGTTATACGGTCTGCGCACCGGCCATGCGGATCCGGAGCCTGAATGTTACAGGATCTCAGTCGTAAGGCCCAGGTCATCCTTCAGATACCGGCAGGCCAGGTCCGCATCCCGGTCCTTTAATGCGGTCAGAATCAAGCAATGGCAGGAATCGGTCCGGGGAAGGGTGCCGCCATACAGCGGCGTGATGGCATAGCGGCAGACATCCAGCAGCAGAGGCCGGAGGGTGGAGACAAGATAGGGATTTTCGGAAAGCTCGGAAAGCGCCATGTGAAACCGGTAATTGGCCGTTTGGCGGGGATCGCTGGAGGAATCCGTCTCATGGAGAAGGACATCCAGTTTTTTCAGAGATTGGAGGGATGCCTGAGATGCCGCCAGACGGATGGCATAGGATTCCAGCTGGTAGCGAAGACACTGGATCTGTCGGCATTCTTCCGGTGTGATTCCGGTGACGAGATAGCCTTTCCTTGGAAAACTTTTCAGGTAATGTTCCTGACATAGGCGCTTTAAGGTCTCTCTGGCGGTCTGACGGCCGACATAAAATTCTTCGGCCACCTGCTGTTCCAGGAGTAAGCTGCCTGGGGTAAGGGAGCCGGACAGAATGCGGGACTGTATGGTTTGAAATAGAAGATCGGATTTGGAATCGGTATTCATAAAACCTCCTGTTTCTGGGGAGATGAGCGAAAGGAATAGGGGCTTGTATCCCTGGGATTCTAGTATGAGTATAATCGTGGGGGAGGGGATGGTCAAGGGGAATATGGATGCCCGCATGAATGGATACCCGGACGGCCGAAGGGAACGAAACGTCTCCCTGTCGGGCCGCTTTCGCTTAGTGGAAAGCGCAGCGGTACATAAGATTGTTCAGCGCCCTGCTCGGGCTGGAACAATCAAGTACCGGCGGTTTCCAAAACCCTCCAGGGAGACGTTTCGTTCCCTTCGGCCTGTGGGTGGAAGAGGGAGAGTTCGGAGTTTCCCTTTGGCCTGTGGGTGGAAGAAGGAGTGTTCGGAGTTTCCCTTTGGCCTGTGGGTGGAAGAGGGAGTGTTCGGAATTTTCCTTCGGCCTGTGGGTGGAAGAGGGAGTGTTCGGAGTTTTCCTTTGGCCTGTAGGTGGAAGAGGAGTGTTCGGAGGTTTATTCTGGTTTGTGGATGGAAGGGCGGAGGGCGGCTTATGGGGATAGGAAGGCGGATGTGTTTTGACGTTTGATGGATATTGAACATAGAAAGAATGGAAGGAAAGGAGGGAGAGGACGATGACACTGACACAGAGGGTGTATGAGCAGCTTCGGGAAGATATTTATATGCTGGAGTGGAATGATTATGAATTTTTGACGGAGTCGGCGCTGGCTGAGAAGTATCAGGTCAGCAAGGCACCCATCCGGGAAGCTTTGTACCGGCTTTGTCAGGAGGGGATGATGGAAAGTTATCCCAGAAAGGGGTATCGGATTCGGATTATTTCGGCGGAGGAATATGTCCAGGTACAGAAAATACGCTGTGTCAATGAAACGCTGGCGGTGGATTTTTTTCTGGCAAATCCCAAACAGGAATTTCTGGATGAGATCGTAAAAGCGGCCGAACACAGTGAGGATGTGGGCGGCAATCTGCGGTTTCATATGGCGCTGGCAAAGGCCAGCCAGAATTCGATTTTAGTTGATCTGATTGACCGGCTGATCCACTGCGTGGCCAGGAGTATTACGATGATTAACCGGGCAAAGGTGGAGAAGCCTCCTGTGTATCACAGGGAGATTGCGAAGGCTCTGGAGGAAGGAGACGGGGAGCTGGCGAAGGCGTATTTGAAGAAGGATATTGGGGTGTGAAACGGAAGGAAAGGAGAAGATTGAGATGAGAATCGTGGAAGGTGAGGCAGTCAGAAAGCATTTGACTGCGAAGGCATGTATTTCGGTTATGAGGCAGGCGTTGGCGGATTTGGAGAATGGGACGTATTCCCAGCCGCCCAGGATGATTTGTATTATGCCCAATACGGCGAAGTTTGGGTTTATGCCTGCGTATGTGGGAGAGTATTTCGGGGCGAAGGTGCTCAATGCCTATGGTCCCAATGAGGGAACGGAGTATCCGTCACACATCGGTTATGTGATGCTGTTTGAGTCGGAGCACTGTACAGTGGCGGGATTGGTGGATGCCACCAGTATTACAGAGATCCGCACGGGGGCGGTCAGCGCCGTGGCTACGGATCTTTTGGCAAGAAAGGATGCCCACAGGCTGGCGTTTATCGGCGCCGGCGCCCAGGCCAGATCCCATTTGGCTGCGATCCGTGAGGTAAGGACGATTACGGAAGTATCGGTTTATGATATCCGGCCGGAGAGCGCCAGGCGGTTCTGCCGGGAGATGGAGGAAGCGTATCACATTCCGGTGACTGTATGCGGAAGCGTACGGGAAGCGGTAAAGGAAGCGGATATCATCTGCACCGTTTCACCGGGAACGGAGCCGGTGCTGTTTGCGGATATGGTGAAGCCGGGCTGCCATATCAATGCAGTCGGTACGTTTACGCCGACCACTCGGGAAGTGGCATCGGATCTGATGGCTAAGGGAAAACTGTATGCCGATCAGGTGGAGGCCATGAAGCGGGAGAGCGGAGAATTTTTGATTCCGAAGGAAGAAAAGCTGCTGGATGATTCCGCCATCCGCGGCTCCATCGGAGATGTGATTCTGGGAAATGTAAAAGGCAGAGAATCGGAGGAGGAGATTACGATCTTCGATGCGCTGGGACTGGCCGTGGAGGATGTGGCCAGCGCCGCCTATGTCATGAAGATGGAACATGAAGAGGAATAAAAAGATGGCAGGAAAAAAGGAATCAGAAAAAAGAATCGAGGCAAAGCTGCGTCCCCGGTGGGGAAACGATACGGTTCAGGCAATGGATGTCTCCATTGCCGCGGACTGCAGGGCCAAGCAGGGGGATATTTTGTTCCGCTTCCAGAAGGAGACGGTGACGATTCCCTTCTGTCCCATTCAGGACTTGTCGGTACAGGATGATCTGGGGGACATTCCTTTGTCAGAGACGGAGACAGAGGAGTATCCGGTGAAGTTTCGCTGTTTTGCGGCGGAACGGACGACCCGGGGAAAAATCCGGATTTCCTATCATCTGGAGCCGAGGGACATCTCCAATGTCACCCATTATGGTCCGTATTTTGATTTCAGGAGCGAATGGGGAGGCGCCAATGGGGCTGGCGTCACATGCATGCCTCTGCTTCCGGAGGGAACGTACCGCATCTGTCTGAAGTGGGATCTGGATGGGATGCCAGAGCATTCCAGAGGAGTCTGGAGTTTTGGGGAAGGCGACCAGGAACGGGAGGGAACCGCAGATCTGCTTTTGTACAGCTTTTATGCAGTGGGGCTGGTTCAGTCGGTGGCAGACGAGCGGTTTGGCTTTTACTGGTTTGGCCAGCCGCCCTTTGATGTGAAACAGGCAGCCGAGAATGTGAAGCGTATGTATGGGGTGATGGCTGAATTTTTTGGAGATCCGCAGACGGAGGGGTATCGTGTATTTGCAAGGAAGGATCCCTTTGAGAAAAGCGGCGGCACGGCCCTGGCCCGTTCCTTCCTGTTCGGATACAATGATACGACAAAAACCACGGTGGAAAGTCTCCAGAATCTTCTGGCCCACGAAATGGTGCACAACTGGCCCCACATGGATGACCATCCCTATGGCAGCTGTACCTGGTTTACGGAAGGAACGGCGGAATTTTACAGTGTCATGCTGCCGTTTCGAAGCGGCATCGTATCCCTGGAAGATACCCTGATTCAGATTCAGGAACGGACCGATCAGTATTTTGCCAACCCCACCGTGGAACTTTCCAATCAGGAGGCGGCCGGACTGTTTTGGAGTGACAGGAGGACGCAGCGTCTGGCCTATGGCCGGGGGTTCTTCTTCCTGGCCAATGTGGACTGCGCGATTCGCAGAGCCACCAAAGGAGAACGATCCATTGACGATGTGGTGAAGCCGCTGACCGCCATGTACCTGTCCGGCACCAGCGGAACCAACCAGGATTTTATCCGGCTGGTGCGGGAGGTTTCCGGTTTGGATATTCAAAGCGCCTTTGAAGACATGGAAAATGGAGTGCGGCTGGTACCGGATCCGGACAGCTTTGACGGCTGCTTTTCCAGGGATGAAGTGGAAATCTGTCAGGCGGACAGTGAAAAGAAGACGATTTCCTATCAGTGGAAAATTCGTTCTCCAAAAACAGAGACATGATTTTGTCCAAGGACGCAGAGGAGGAAGGCATGAGAATAGAAGAGACATGTGTCAGACAGTGGGAAGTGAATAAGAACATTTCGGCAGGCGGCCGGTCGTTTCCCTGCCGGATGATTACGGAGGAACTTCCGTTTTTCGGCGAAGATGGGCTGGCAGCCACGGCGTTTACCTACACCTATATGAGGACCGATGAGGACAGCGAAAGCAGGCCGGTGATTTTCGCCTACAACGGAGGTCCCGGTTCCTCTTGTGTATGGATCCATCTGGGGCTTTTGGGACCCATGCGGGTGAAGATGCGGCCGGGTGAAGCTGGGGATATAGAGGCGGAGGTCAACCCGTCGGTGAGCGGTCCCTATGGTCTGGAGGAAAATCCATACTGCATTCTGGACGAAGCCGATGTGGTGCTTCTGGATCCTCCGGGATGCGGATTCGGGAAGGTCGCGGATGAACAGGCCGCAAAGGAATGCTTCGGGATCCGGCAGGACGCCGGGTGCACGGCACAGATCATAGAGCGATGGCTGGCGAGATACCAGCGGTTTTCTTCCCCAAAATACCTGCTGGGGGAAAGCTACGGAACGATCCGCAGCTGTATGCTGCTTAGAGAACTGATGGGAGGCCCCATGTCGGTCTCCCGCCGTCTGCGGGCCATACCGGTGGATGGAGTGATCATGATGGGAACGGCCCTCAACCTGGAGCCCATCGGCAATACCTATCCGGTGGAGCCGTGTCTGCTTCAGCTGATCGGCATGACGGCTTCCCGCCTGTATCACCGTCCGCTGTCCGAAGAGGAGGCGGAAGAGTGGAGGCAGGCCGGACTCTTTGTACCGGATCAGGAAGAGGGGTGGGAAGACAGGCTGGCCGATGCGGTCTGGGCCTTTGCCGGAACCCGGTATCTTCCGGCGCTGTTTCAGGGAAATGCTCTGGAGGAAACCAAAAAACAGGAAATGATCCGCTGTCTGTCCCTGCTGACCGGCGTGGAGCCCGGCTGGTTTGAGAAACATGGACTGGCCCTTCCGGCGGATGTATTTACAAAAGAGTGTCTGAAACAGGAGGGACTGGAAATGGGATTTTACGACAGCCGGTACACCATGCAGGCCTATGCAGGCAGTTCCTTTTTGGATCCGGTGGCCGATGATCCGGCCATGGGGCAGTATACGCCGGTTTATATGGGCGCCATGAATGGGGAGATGAAGGAATACCTGGGGATCCGGGCGGAGGTTTCGGATTCCTGCTGCGGCATTGATTTTGCGGTCAATGGGCAGTGGGATTACGGGTCGCCGGAGAAGCCGGAGCAGTGCCTGGAGGCAGCCATGCGCCGAAACAAAGGACTTCGGGTCCTGTTTATGACGGGGCTGTATGATCTGGTGACACCGCCGGGAGCTGTGCGCTATCTGGTCAGTCATCAGCAGCTTCCAAAGGAGCGGATCGTGATCCGCGAATATGCTTCCGGCCATATGCCCTACATGGGAAAGGAATCCGCCAAAAAGGTCAGTGAAGATCTGCGGTCATTTATCCGCGGCTGACTCGTTCATAGGCCTGGCTGCTTTCTGCGGTTCGCTGTTTCAACGGTTTGGCCGGGAAATACGCCTGCGCCGGTATCGGCCAGGGAGAGAAGAAAAGAGGTTAGGTTGGCTATTTGTGCCGGAGCGTCACAAATAGCTTTTATGGCAGAAGAGAAATCGCCTGCGCGAATTTCTCTTCGCCCCGTCGCCATCGCTCCGGAAAAGAGGTTATCATGAAGAAAACGCTGGATTATGAAGATTTGAGAAAAATGGTATATCTGTCCAGTCCGGCCGTGGATCCGGAGGGTGTGACGGCCGCGTATGTCACGGCGAAGGCTGATGATTCGGGAAGATTTCCAAAACATGTGTACTGGATGGATCTGAGGGGAGGAGAGCCTGTGCTTCTGACAGAGGAAGAGGCCGACCGTCCCGCATTTTCCCCCGACGGAGAGCGGATCGCCTATCTGCGGAAGGGTAAGACGGATCCGCAGATCTGGATCTATGAAAAGAATACAAACAGCCACAGACAGCTGACTTCCCTGCGCCACGGTGTGGAACAGTTTGCCTGGTCGCCGGATGGAACGAGAGTGGCATTTACCGCGCCCTGCTATGCCGATGAGCCGGAAGACTGGATGGAAGAGATGACCGGGGAGGAAAAAGCAGAGTGGGAGGAAGAAAAGGCCCATGCTCCTGTGGTGATTGAAAATCTGATCTATAAGCTGGATGACACGTACGGCCTGCGGGAGCAAAGCCGCCGCCGGATCGGGGTGGCAGAGGTCCGGACAGGACGGTGCATGGCACTGACGGACGGCAGCCTGGACTGCTACAGTGCCGTCTGGTCTTTGGACGGGACGGCCGTGGGATTCTACGGAAGGCCTTACCGCCATACCAAGGAGCTGCAGGCGGAGATGTACCGGTATGAGCTGGAGAAAGAACAGATCGCACAGATGCCTGTCAGCAGAGAAATTGAGGATGCGGAGCCGTTCATCCTGACAGAAGACGGCGGCGTGATTTTCGCTTCCTATGAAAGGGAAAAGGGCGGCGTATCCCTGAAGCTGTTTTACAGCAATCCGGAAAAGGGAGAGGAACGGCCGCTGTTTGGCGGAGAAGAAATCTGCCATGGAGTGGATTCCTTCCCGGTGGGCCGCACTGCGTACGGCCATGAAACGCCCGCCTATCAGTTGTCCGCCGACGGGGCATGGGTGTATTTTCGCGCTGGATGGAACGGATGCGAGCAGATTTACCGGGCGGCAGTGGAAGGAGAACCGCGGGTGGAAGCGGTTCTGGAGGATCACATGTCCGTCCATTCCTTCTGTGTTCCGGCGGGAGGAAAAATATGGTACACCAGAGGGGATCTGCTGACTCCGGCGGAGCTGTACGCGGCGGATGAGGCGACCAAAAAACAGACCCGGCTGACCTTCAGCAATCCGTGGCTTTCCGAATATGAACTGTCCGTTCCGGAAGAGATGTGGGTGGATTCCTATGATAAAAAAGCCAAGATCCACGGCTTTGTCATGAAGCCGGTGGGATATGAGGAAGGGAAAACCTATCCGGCGGTTCTGGATGTCCACGGAGGGCCCACCTGCTTTTATGCCTTTGATTTCTGGTTTGAGTTTCAGATGATTGCCGCCAAAGGCATGGCGGTCGTCTACTGTGATCCCAGGGGCAGTTTCGGATACGGGGCGGAATTTGGCGGCAGCGCCTATTCCTGGGGACAGGAGTCCATGGATGATCTGTTCGCATTTCTGGACGCGGCTGTGGAAAAGGGCTTCATCGATCCGGACTGCACCGGAGTCACCGGGGGCAGCTACGGCGGCCATATGACCACGAGAATCATTGGAACCACAAACCGGTTCCGGGCCGCGGTGAGCCAGAGGCCGCTGGTCAATCTGGCCACCTCCTATGGAACCGGGGATATGGGATTTATCTGGTCGGAAGAGGGGATGCAGACACAGATGGAAAATTTCATGTACCGCATAGAGAAAAGTCCCATACGAAACATTGACCGGATGAAGACGCCTCTCTTGATTCTCCAGGGAGAAAAGGATTACCGCTGTGCCATGGAGCAGGCGGAACAGATGTTCATCGCCATGAAAGACAGAAATCCCGAAGTGCCTGTCCGTATGGTCATCTTTCCGGGAGAAAATCATGGAGTCACGCGCCATGGAAAAGTACATTTCCAGATCGCCCATCTGCGGGAGCTGACGGAATGGTTTGTCCGCTTCCTGGTCAATCAGGAGGCGTGGAAAAAAGAGGAGGGCCAAAACGCATGAGAGAGGTTTCATGGAACGACTATTACAGCATGCACTATGTGGGCATGCCGGATTACTGCGGACAGGCAGAGGCAGTCTGCTATACGGTGACGGTGCCGGAAAAGAGACGGTATCTGCAGTCCATTGTTTGGCAGGATTTAAAGAGCGGAAAAAAACGGACGGTGAGCGCCGGGGGAAGTACGGAAACCTTTGCCCGTTTTTCTCCTGAGAGTAAAAGCAGCCGCATCATACTGGCCTTTCTGTCCGATGCCGACGGCACTTCCCAGATTTACCGATATGTGTGCGCAGATGAAGACTGGGAAGAAAGCTGTGAGAAACTGACGGATATCCCCGGCGGAGTGCGGGAGTTTGTCTGGTCGCCGGATGGGAAGAAGATTGCCTTCCTGGCCGGAAGCGGAGAAAAACAGGGGGAGGGGCGGACACCCTTTGACCCCATCGTCATAGAGGATTACGGCTACCGTTCGGATGAAGCCATGGGCTTTGCCGATCGGAAAAAGGATGCCTCCCAGCTTTGGATGCTCACCCTGGAGGATAAAAAGGCGGTGCGTTTGACCGAGGGAGACCGGGATTATGTCATGCCTGCATGGATGCCGGATTCCGGCGCACTGCTGATCACAAGCAATCAAAACCGGCCCAGACAGCAGAGCATTGGGATGGATCTGTACCGGATCAGCGCCGATTCCGGGGAACTGGAGCAGCTGACAAAGGATATGTGGATTGCCTGGTACCCAAAGTCCTTTCCGCCGCTGGTCAGCAGTGACGGAACCTTTGCGGTGATCGGCGCCTTCGATCCGTCTGCTCTGTCCAGGGGAAACCTGGTGATCCATCTGTACCGTCTGGATCTGGCAGAAGGGGCGATCCATGATCTGTGGCCGGAGGATGCCCCCTGCCATGAAGCCACCTGTTTTCTGTACAACGGAGAAAACTACGGCGGATTCGGAAGCTGCGCCGCGCTGGGAAAAAAGGACAGCGCGGTCTACTTTATCTCCGGCTGGCATGCAGAAGCGGGCATCTATGAGGCGGATGTGAACCGTCCCTGCATCGTGAAATCGGATTTGGCCGATGGATTTTTGACCAAGGGAACCTTCCGCTATCTGGGGACGCCCCAGGACGGAAAACTGCTGGCAGCCAGAGGGGACTTTTCCGAGACGGCCCAGCTGTATCTTTTGAGTGAAGAAAAGAAGGCGCCTGTGAAAGTGACGGATACGGATGCCTGGATGCGGGATACCGTGCACAGCATCCCTGAGGAGCTTTGGATTTCCACGCTGGACGGAAACGGCCGGGTACAGGGATTTGTGATGGAGCCACACCACCGGGAAGAAGGAAAAAAATACCCGGCGGTGCTGTACATTCACGGGGGTCCGACCCCATTTTACGGATATGCGCTGACGTATGAATTCCAATATCTGGCGGCCGCGGGGATTGGCGTGATCTTCTGCAATCCCAGGGGAAGCAGCGGATACGGAGAAGAGCATGGCTCCATGGCTTATGCCTATGACGGGACAGCCATGTATGACCTTCTGCAGTTCGTGGATGAGGCGGTTCGGACGTATTCCTGGATCGACGGGGACCGTCTGGGCGTGACGGGAGGCAGTTACGGCGGCTATATGACCAACTGGCTGGTCAGCCATACGAAACGGTTTAAGGCTGCGGTAACCCAGAGAAGCATCGGCAATGAGCTGATTCAGTATGCCTCCAGCGATATGGCGGGCAGCTCCGGGGAATATGGGGATTTTACCGATTTTATGAAGGCGGAGATCCGGAAATCTCCGGTGGCGTATGCGGATCGGATCGACATTCCGTTTTTGATTCTGCACAGCACAGGAGATATGCGCTGTCCGGTGGAGCAGGCCCATCAGCTTTATGTGGCGGTAAAGGATACCCATCCGGATCTGCCGGTGCGGCTGGTGCTTTTCCCGGATTCCAATCATGAGCTGACCATGACGGGGGCGATGGAGCTTCGGGTTGCGCATTATGGGGAGATGGTGGGGTGGTTTGAGAAGTATTTGTGAGTGTCGTTGGATGGCCCGGACGGCCGGAGGAAGCGAAACTTTTCCCTGTCGGGCCGCTTTCGCTTAGTGGAAAGCGAGAGACGAATTTTTCGGCGCTCCAGAGGAGCTGGAAAAATTGAGGGCCGGTGGATTACAGAATCCTTTGGAGAGAGGTTATTTTCTCCGGCCTGAGAATGGAAAGCGAGAGACGGATTTTTCGGCGCTCCAGAGGAACTGGAAAAATTGAGGGTCGGTGGAATACAGAATCCTTTGGAGAGAGGTTGCTTCCTTTGGCCTGAGAATGGAAAGTGGGAGAGAGATTTTTTGACGTTCTGTGGGAGTTGGAAAAATGAGGATTGGATATGGAGGAGAATGAGAATGAAGTATGCGATTTTTGGACGGGTTATTGACTCGGTTTCGGATGAGGCGTTGGAAAATGGTATGGTTTTGGTGGATGGGGAGCGGATTTCTTATGTGGGGGAGAGGAATGAGGCTTTGATTACGGAAGAGATGCAGGTGATTGATGCGGGGGAGGGGACGGTGATGCCGGGGTTTATTGATGCGCATATGCATTTGTCGGGGACAGAGAGTCGGCATTCTACAGGGACGTCTCATTTTGACTGTCTGCTGACGGCGGTGAAGGATATGAGCGATTTGGTGGATGCCGGGGTGACCGGTGTGCGGGATATGAGTCTGTTTGGAAAACCGCTGAAGGCGGCTGTGGAAAACGGAAATGTGAAAGGGCCCAGGATCACGCCGGGAGGCCGGGTGCTCAGTGTGTCGGCGGGGCACTGTGACTTTGATACGAACCTGACGGTGGAGGAGGCCAATAAAAATGACCTGACGGGATACCTGATGGACGGTGTGGAAGAATGCTTAAAGGGTGTGCGCCAGCAGTTCCGGGATGGGGCGGAGTTCATAAAGATCTGCGCCACCGGCGGCGTATCGTCCGCAGTGGATAACTTAAATGATGTGCAGTTTTCCAATGAGGAGCTGAAGGTTATTGTCGAAGAAGCCAAACGCCACGGCACCTATGTGACGGCCCATTGTACCGGCACCGCGGGGACGCTTCAGGCGCTGAAGGCGGGAATCGGATGCGTGGAGCATGGCGTGATGCTGGATGAGGCCTGCATCCGGATCATGAAGGAAAAGGATATTCCGCTGGTGACGACGCTTAGTGTGGCGCTTGGAATCGCGGATATGAAGAATCTGCCGGATTTCATGATGAAAAAGGCAGTGTCTGTCAAAGAAAGCGCCATGCGTTCGTTCCGGATGGCTCATGAGGCGGGCATACGGGTGGCTTTGGGAACCGATTATTCCAATACGCCCAACACACCCTTTGAGCATATCGGAAAGGAATTCTATTCGCTGACCCGGTGCGGGTATACGCCCATGGAGGCCATCAAGGCGGGAACCATCAACGGCGCCTTCCTGATGCGCAAAGACAAAGAAATCGGTACGCTGGAGGAGGGAAAGCTGGCGGATCTGGTGATCGTGGACGGCAATCCGCTGGAGGATATCCTGGTTCTGGCCGATGCAGCCAATGTGAAGCTGGTCATGATCGGCGGAAAAATTTTAAAAAAGATATCTTGACAAATTGTCACCATCGAGTTATAGTAAAAACCATCCGGATGGATAAGCGCTCCGGCAAGCGGTGAGAAGAGACGGCGCCGGTTTTCTGTATCGCAAAAAAGAACATAAGGAAGAATTGAGTTACAAAGCTGTAAAAAGGAAAATCCCTTTTTGCAGCTTTTTTTGCGCGATAAGCCCGACAAGTGGCTGCCCGCAGTATCGCGGCAGATGGGGAAGGAGGATAAAAGTTGACAAAATGTTGCAAAAACAGGTTGACAAATAAGGGGACATCGCTATAATAAAACTATATTGCTTTAATTGCATGACGCATTAAAGGAAGAAAAAGAAGTACCTCTGGGATAACGGAAACAAAGAAGAGGAGAGCGGAGGCTCAAAGGAGGATTTATGAGAAAAAAAATGTTGGGTATTGTACTTGCCTGTACGATGGCAGTATCGGCATTGGCAGGGTGCAGCACGTACACGGACGGCGATCCGGTGACAGATCAGACACAGGCAGCGGACAGCGGTCAGACAGGGACGCAGGCTTCCGGTGACGATACCGCAGAAGCAGGAGGGAAGGAACTGACCATCGGTGTGTCCACCGATGTTACTTCCCTGGATACCAGTGTCATCAATGACAATAACAGCGGGGAAGTTTTGTACCATACTTCGTCAGGCCTGCTGCGCGAAGTGGGAGGAAAAGTAGTGGAGGAAATGGCAGAATCCTATGAAATTTCCGATGATAATCTGACCTATACCTTCCATCTGCGGGATTCCAACTGGGAGGATGGCGAGCCCATCACAGCGGATCAGTTTGTCTATGCATTCCAAAGATTGTTTGACCCGAATACCGGATCCACGGAATACGAAAAGTTTTTATCCATTGTGAATGCGCAGGAGATCGTGGACGGGGAAATCACCGATCTGGATCAGCTGGGTGTGAAGGCAGAGGATGACCATACGCTGGTCATCACGCTGAAGCAGATGTCTCCCACATTTATAACCAGCCTGGCAGCCAGTGATAATCTGTATCCGCTTCGCAAGGATTTCGTAGAGCAGTGCGGAACGGCGTACGGAACCAGTGATGAGAACTATCTCTCCAGCGGCCCGTTTAAGCTGGAGGCATGGAATCAGGGCACGGATGTCATCTATGTCAAGAATGATCAATACTTTGATGCTGATAAGATTAAGATGGATAAAATCACAAGAGTTGTGATTGAAGATGCCAATACAAGAGCCAGCATGTTTGACAATGGGGAAATCGATGCCAATATGAATGCGCCGGCTTCTCTGAAGGATAACTATGATGAAAACACATTGATCAACAGCCCGGCAGGCACCACGACCACACTGCAGATCAATATGGACGGTATGACGGAAGAGACCGGAAAGGTGCTTTCCAATGTCAACTTCATCAAAGCCCTTTCCTATGCCATCGACCGGGAAGGACTGAATACGGCGCTGGCCAACGGCACCTATGATATCGGCACGAGATTGATCGATCCGGCCACACCGGGCTCCACCGATGAAACAAGCTATTGGGAGGAATATCCGGATATTTCCGGAGCGCCTGCCACAGCGGATCCGGAAAAAGCCAATGAGTACCTGAACCAGGCATTGGAAGAACTGGGAATGACAAAGGAAGAACTCCCGAGGATGACCTATCTGTGTATGGAAACCGGACAGCTGAAGCTGTATGCGGAAGCGATCGTGGATTCCTGGAAGAGTGTTCTTGGTCTGGATTGCTTTGACATCGTCCAATATCCGGTTCCGACCACCATTCAAAACATGCTGCAGGGGCAGTATGATATCTACTGGCAGCAGAACGGGGATGATATGAACGACCCGTATATGTACATGTCTTATTGGGTGAAGGACGGAAGCATCAATGTGACAGGATGGAACGATGACACTTATACAGATCTGATCAATCAGACCGAACTGACCATGGACAGAGGAGAACGCCTCGCCCTGTTTGCAGAAGCAGAACAGTATATTCTGGACAATGGTCCGCAGATTCCATTGTTCTTCTTTACGAATCTCATTACCGTAAATCCGGAATTCACCGGAATCAACTACGGATCCAACAGTGAGTATCTGTATGCGGATACGGTAAGCTGAGAAGGCCGCCATGGCAGCGGTCAGTCAGACAGATTTGCCGTGTGTGTCTTGCGAAAAAGCCGGGACTGGGGACTGAACACATCAGACCAGGACCGGCCTTTTCCATAAAAGCCCCGAATGCAAAACGATGGCAGCAAGAGAAGCGGGCAGATGAAAATGCGGCAGCATGATACAGGAGGTATGACAGTGAAACGCTATATTGCAAAACGTTTGGTGATATCCATCATCACCATATGGGCTTTGGCCACGTTCTCATTTTTTCTTTTGCGGACGCTGCCCGGCAATCCGTTTCAGACGGAACAGCTGTTAAAGCCGGAGATTCAGGAAAAAATGATGAGTTATTATGGGCTTGATAAGCCTTTGCTGGAACAGTATGTTACCTATATGGGAAATCTTCTCCACGGAGACATGGGGTATTCCTTTAAGTATACCAACCGCAGTGTCTGGGACATTATCAGGCAGACATTTCCCATATCGGCTGATTTGGGGCTGCGTTCCCTGGCTGTCGGCTATCCGGTGGGATTGCTGCTTGGAACGATTGCTGCCAGAAGAAGAGGGAAAAAGGCCGATTACCTTTGCGTTTTGATTTCTGTATTGGGAGTATCGGTGCCGAACTTTGTCATCGGTTCCCTTCTGCAGTGGATCTTTGGAGTGAAAACCGGGCTTTTGCCCATCGCCCAGTGGAAAGGATTTTCCTACACGATTCTGCCGACGATCACCCTTTCCATCGCCACCATCGCGTCTCTGGTGCGTACCATGAGGGCCAGTATGCTGGAGGTGGAAAATCAGGATTATATGAAGACGGCCAAGGCCAAAGGATTGGGAGAAAAGGAAATCGTATGGCGTCATCAGCTGAGAAATGCCATGATCCCCATTGTGACAGGGCTGGGACCTGCGGTTGCCACCACACTGATGGGCTCATTTATCGTGGAACAGTTATTTTCCATACCGGGGATTGGAAAGCATTTTACGGAATCCGTGCAGGCGCTGGATTATACCATGGTTTTGGGACTTACGATTTTCTTCGGTATTTTTCTGGTTGCCGCCAACTTTATCGTAGACATTTTGTACGGAATCATAGATCCGCGGATCAGAATTACGGATTAGGAGGAGTCTCATGCAGAAAAAACAAGTGGAACTGGATTTCAGCGATTTTACGCTGCTTTCGGACGATGCGAAAAAGAGAGAGGAAATCGTCCGTCCCTCCACCACGTTCTGGAGGGATTTTGCCCGCCGTCTGTTCACCAATAAAGCGGCTGTCGCCAGTCTGATTGTGGTGGCAGTCATGGTGATTTTATCCATTGTCATGCCGATCATCAGCCCCTATCAGTATGACGCCAATAACCTGATGAGCATCAATCAGGCTCCCAGCGCGGAACATTTATTCGGAACGGATACCCTGGGACGGGATCTGTGGACCCGTGTCTGGTACGGCGGCCGGATTTCTCTGGCCATCGGATTTTTCGGAGCCATCTTTCCGGCGCTGATCGGTGTGGTAATCGGCGGTATCGCCGGGTATTTCGGCGGTGTGATTGATATGCTGATCATGCGTATCATCGATGTGCTGATGTGTGTGCCGCAGATGGTATTCGTCATTCTTTTGATGCTGAAATTTGGAAATGGTCCGGTGGCCATCGTCACCTCCTTTGCCTTGATCGGATGGATGGGATCGGCCAGAAATGTCCGCGGCTTGGTTTTGCAGATGAAAAATCAGGACTTTGTCAATGCATCCCGCATTTTGGGAGCTTCTCATCTGCGGCTGATTTTTAAGCATCTGATTCCAAACACGCTGGGAATCGTCGTGGTGGGCATGACCATGTCCGTACCGGGAGCGATTTTTTACGAAGCAACCCTGAGCATTCTGGGTCTGGGAATCAAATCCCCGCTGACCTCATGGGGACAGCTTCTGCAGCTGGGGGTTCAGAATTTTAAATTGTATGCCTATCAGCTGTTTATCCCGGCTGTCATCTTAAGTATCACGCTCCTGGCATTCAATATCCTGGGAGACCGGGTGAGAGACGCCCTGGATCCGAAACTGAGAAACTAAGCGGAAGAGCAATGCGCGCTTCAGACGCGCATGGAAATGAGGAATGATATGAGCATTTTAGAAGTAAAAGACCTTAGGGTTTCTTTTCATACCTATGCGGGAAAGGTCCAGGCAGTCCGCGGTGTCAGTTTTTCTGTCGATAAAGGAAAGACATTGGCCATCGTGGGAGAATCGGGATGCGGGAAAAGTGTGACAGTTCAGACGATCATGAAGCTGACGCCGACGCCGCCTGCCTTTATTGAAGAAGGATCCATCCTTTATGAAGGAAAGGATATCGTGGGATATACGGAGAAAGAGATGCAGAAACTGCGGGGAAAAGAGTTTTCCATGATCTTTCAGGATCCCATGACATCGCTGAATCCCACCATGCGCGTGGGACGCCAGATCAATGAAAATATTTTAAAGCACATGTCCCTGTCCAAAAAGGAAGCGACAGAGAGAACCATGGAGATGATGCGTCTGGTGGGGATCGCCAATCCCGAGATCAATATGCTGCGCTATCCCCATACCTACAGCGGCGGAATGCGCCAGAGAATCATGATTGCCATGGGAATGTCGGCCAACCCCAAGATTCTGTTTGCCGATGAGCCCACCACGGCGCTGGACGTGACGACCCAGAGCCAGATTTTGGACTTAATCAATGATTTGAAGAAAAAGTTCCAGATGGCAGTGGTACTCATCACCCACAATCTGGGCGTCGTGGCACGCATGGCGGACCATGTGGCTGTCATGTATGCCGGAAAGGTGGTGGAGACGGGAACCGTGCGGGAAGTCTTTTATGAACCGCGCCATCCGTATACCTGGGGACTTTTAAAGTCCATGCCGGATGCGGCGGATACGGATGGAAGCCGTGAGCTGACGGCCATCCCGGGGACGCCGCCCGATCTGTTCGCGCCGCCGGAGGGCTGCGCGTTTGCAGCCCGCTGTCCCTATGCCATGAAGGCCTGCTTAAAAGCCCAGCCGGAGGAGACCTGCCTGTCCGAAACCCATAAAGTAAGCTGTCATCTTCTGGATCCGCGGGCGCCGAAAGTGGAACCGTATCATGCAAAAAGACACAAGCTGGATTAAGGAGGAAAGTCATGGCAGAGATACTTTTGGAAGTCAAAAATCTGAAAAAATATTTCAAGGCGGGAAGCCAGATTCAGCTTTTTAAGAAGCCGTTCTATGAGAAATATTATCTCCATGCAGTGGATGACGTCAGTTTTTCCATAGAAAAAGGAACGACTCTGGGGCTGGTGGGGGAATCCGGCTGCGGAAAAACCACCGTGGGGCGCACCATCCTGCGGCTGTATGAGGCGGATGGAGGACAAATCCTGTACGAGGGGAAGGACATCGCCCATATCCCCATTTCTTCTGATAAAACGTATACCAAAAAAATTCAGATGGTATTTCAGGACCCCTATGCCTCCCTGGATCCCCGCAGTACCATCGCGGATATCATCGGGGAAGGCATCGAGGTACATAAATTATGCAAAACAAAGAATGAGCGGGAGGAGCGTATCTGTGAGCTTCTGGAAATGGTGGGATTAAACCGAGAGCACAGAAATCGGTTTCCCCATGAGTTTTCCGGCGGACAGAGACAGAGGGTGGGAATCGCCAGAGCGCTGTCGGTCAATCCGGAGTTCATCGTGTGCGATGAAGCCATTTCCGCATTGGATGTTTCTATCCAGGCACAGATTATCAATTTGCTGATGCGCCTGCAGAAAGAAATGGGTCTGACCTATCTGTTCATCGCCCACGATCTGTCCATGGTGCGCCATATCTCCGATCAGACTGCGGTCATGTATCTGGGAACCATCGTGGAGATCGGCCCCACGGAGGAAGTCTACCAGCATCCGTCCCATCCCTATACCAAAGGACTGCTGGCATCGGTGCCCCTTCCCGATCCGGATTATGAGGCAAATCGGACCGTGCGGGGCATGAAAGGGGAAATCAGCAGTCCCATCAATCCCAAACCGGGATGCCGATTTGCCGACCGCTGTGAATTTGCTACGGAAAAATGCCGGGCAGAGATGCCGAAGCTGCATGAGATCGGAAACGGCCATAAGGTGGCCTGCCATCTTGCCGGGGAGACGAAATGATGCGCGGCACGCAGGTTAGCGGCGGGCGGAGTGGAAATTGATGCAGGAAGGAAACTAACCAAGATGGAAAAAGAAGAAGTATTGGATTTTTTAAAGCGTCTGGCAGAGAGTATCGCAGTGATGTTCGGAGAAAATTGTGAAACGCTGATTCACGATATGAGTGTGCCGGGGCATCCGATTCTGGCGATTTACCATCCCCAGGTGTCGGGCCGGGAAGTGGGATCCACGCTGGATATCTATGGAAATAAACCGGGAGAAGGGATTTTCAATGAAACCATCCTGAAAAGAGACTTTGTCAACATGCAGGTGGTGACCATGACGGGAAAACGAATCAAGTCCACCACCATACATTTCCACGGAGACGGATACAGCTACGCCCTGGGGATCAATTATGATTATACCAAGCTGCAGAATATGAATCAGTTTTTGAATAATTTTCTCCAGGTCAACCGGGATTTGTATACAGAAATTGAAGATACCGAAAAAACAGGATTGGAAGAGATCGTAGACGAATGCATTTCCGTGATCGGAAAACGGCCGGAAGCGATGGGCAAAAAGGAGCGTCTTCAGGTGATGACTCTTTTGAAGGAGAGAAATGCGTTCCATTTTCAGAAGGCTGTCCCCTATGTATCGGAGCGGCTGAACGTATCACGGTATACGATTTATAAATATATGAATGAGATATGAGAGAGAACAAGCGGGAGCCTGTTTCGGCGACTCCTGCGCTTGCATTGGAGAAAAAAATGAGTCAGTATGATTTTGAGACGATTGTGAAGAGAAGACCGGCAAATCTGAAATTATCTGCCACAGATCCGGCAGTGCTGCGGGCCGGAAATGTCAGCTTTGACGGGGCGGAGCCGGATTTTAAATCCGCGCCTGCCATAGAACATGCGCTGAAAGCTCTGGCGGAAAATGGACTGTACGGGTTTACTCTCTGCGACGATGTGTATCGGGAAGCCGTGAGCAGCTGGATGAGACGGGAGAGAACGTGTGTGATTGATCCCCAGTGGATTGTACCGACCCTTGGCACCATCCATTCGGTGGCCACTGCCATACGGCTGTTTACGAAGGAAGGGGAGGGTATCATCCTTACCTCGCCGGTCTATAACCGTTATGAACAGGCGGCGGACAGGCTTCACAGGAAAACGGTGAAGTGTCCATTGATTCTTTCGGCGGATACCGATTCTTCGGGAGAGAGAAGGGAGGGAGAAATCCGGTATCACATGGACTTTGACACCATCGAACAAGCCATGCGGCAGAAGGAAAACAAGCTTTTTATTCTCTGCAATCCCCATAACCCCATCGGGCAGATCTGGAAAAAGGAGGAGCTGGAACAACTGGCGGCACTGGCAGAAGCCTGTCATGTGGTAGTCTTTTCCGATGAAATTTTTGCGGAAACCGTGTACGGCGGCCATGAAACACCCTGCTATCTGGATATTCCGGGGGCCAGGTCCCACTGTATTGTTTCCACTTCCCTGGGAAAGGCATTTCATTTTACGGGAGTCAACCACGCCAATATGCTGATCCCCGATGAAGGGATACGGGAAGCATTCATCCGGCAGAGAAACGCCGACCACTACGGGAGCATCGATCCGTTTGCCTATGAGAGCCTTCTGGCAGCCTATTCTGAAGAAGGACGGGACTGGCTCCACGCCATGAACCGGTATGTGGAGGAAAATATCCGAAAGATCAAAGCCTTTTTCAGAGAGGTACTTCCAAAGGCACAGGTGTACGGCGGAGAAGGAGGATATATTCTCTGGATCGATTTTCGGCCGTATTTTGCTTCAGAGGAGGAAATGGTGGAATTCCTTTACCATAAGGCGTATTTTCATGTTGATCCGGGAAGCAGCTATGGGGCAGAGCGGTTTGCAAGGATGTGCGTGGCCAGTCCCTGGCATGCCATTGAGAAGGCGCTGGGGGATTTGAAGAGGGCTTTTGTCAATAGCCCAAGTTCTCCTGGATTAAAATGATCTTGAATTACTTTTTCATGGCTGTAAAAGCATAAGTGAATAAATGGTGAACAAGATGGATACCCGGACGACCGCAGGGGAGCAAACCATCTTCTATCGGGACGCTTTCGCTTATAGAAAACGTAACGGTACATAAGATTTTTCTACGCCGTGTCCGGCTGGAAAAATCAAGTACCGACGTTTTCTAAAACCCGCTGGAAGATGATTTGCTCCCCTGCGGTCTGAATATGATCCGCCAAGAGGTGGGAATCCTTCACTGGACCGCTTCCGCTAAAACATGAACCTCTGGAAAAGGTTCGCTCCCTTCGGCCGTCCGGGTATCCATTTTGTTCATTCATGCGTTTATTGTGTCCATTTGAACGGCTGCACACGTACTGCAATCGGCCCGGGCTGAGAATGACAGCGCAATATGTGCAAGAAAAAACACAATTCATGCAAAGAATAAGAAACCGTATTTTCTTATACTAAATTTTGTACCGATAAGCCGGAAAACAGCTGTGGAGAAAGCAAGACAGGAGGACAAGACACGAAAATGGAATCACAGGTTTTTAATTTTAATTATGGCTGGAAATTTAAGCTGGCGGATGCTTTTCCGCTGAAACAGGCGCTGAAGGCCACTGCGGATGCGTCCGGCCATTTTTTTTATGAGAGAGAATATGAGGAAGAGGGCTGGAAGGAGATCAGCGTTCCCCACACATACAACGATGAAGATTTGTTTGTCAACCGGATTCAGGATGCGGGGAGCGATCAGAAGCGTACCTTTTCCTGCTACCGCAAGTGGTTTACAGTGCCGAAGGAGCATCGGGGAAAAAAGGTGTTTTTGGAGTTTGAGGGAATCCGTCAGACCTGTTATCTGTATGTGAACGGAACGATGGCGGGATATTATGAAGCCGGGGTGGCTCCTTTTGGATTTGATCTGACGCCATACCTTCATGAGAGCGGAGAAAATCTGATCGCCGTGGCGACGGACAGTACATCGTCCAGAAATCTGGATTACTTTGGGGCAGAGACACCGAATCTTCCGGGAGCGGAGCCGGGCAGCTTTATCACATCGCTCAACGTGGAAGAGACCATACCAGAAGAGCACCGGGGAGTCGGCTTTTTCTGGAACTGCAATGACTTCAACCCGTGCCTGGGCGGCCTCACGAAAAACATCCGTCTGCACATCAAGCCCATGGTTTATCTGACGCTGCCGCTGTACAGCAATCTGCGGACCAAGGGGATCTACATTTACGGAAAAGACTATGACATCAAAGAAAAGACAGCCGTCATCTGCTCCGACGCCGAGGTGAGAAATGAATCGGGAAGCCCGATTCAGGCTTTGATCCGAACCACGGTCGCCGACCACACGGGCAGATCCATTCTGTCTTTTACATCCGAAGAAACCGAGATTCTTCCGGCAAAAGATCTGGATACGGCGATCCGGCTCTCCATCACCCCTGCGGATGCCTATGAAAAGACGGAACACGGATATCGGGCCAGAGGAGAAGAGGAGGTGGGACCGGTGGAGACCGACTCCATCGACTGCACCAATATTTGTTCCCAGGCCAGAGCAGAAGAACTGCGCTTTTGGTGCTGTGAAGACCCCTATCTGTATACGGTGACCACGGAGCTGATCTGCGGGGAAACGGTTATGGATCGGGTGGAAACGGTGACGGGATTTCGGAAAGTCTCCTACGACGGGCAGGAAGGTCTGAAGGTCAATGATGTGCGTGTATGGCTGACAGGATATGCCCAGAGAGCCGCCAACGAATGGGCGGCCATCGGGGCGGCCACAGACTGGCTGAAGGATATGGACGCCCAGCTGATCCGGGAGAGCAGTGCCAACCATATCCGCTTCATGCACGTGGCCGGGTGTCCGGCGGATATCCGTTCCTTTGACCGCTTCGGCGTGATCTGCACGCAGCCTGCGGGGGATAAGGAGAGGGAGAACTTCGGACGCCAGTGGAAGCAGCGGGTGGAACTGATGCGCGATGTGATCATTTATTTCAGAAACAGCCCCTCCATTTTCTTCTGGGAGACCGGAAACAATTCCATCTCCAAGGAGCATATGAGGGAAATGCGTCTGATCAAAGAAACGCTGGATCCCATGGGAGGCCGTTTTATCGGCTGCCGTACCATCAATACGGAGGAGGTCATCTGCGAAGCCGAGTATGTGGGAACCATGCTGAATCGTCACGCGGCCCGCTTCCAGTCGGAGCGGATGCCGGTTACCGAGACCGAATATCTGCGGGAAGAAGCGCCGAGACGAGTGTGGGACGATTTTACGCCGCCGGATTACGACTATGACAATCTGTGGCTGGGAAAAGGCGGAAGAAAACAGAACGGAGGGGACAACCACGATTTGACTTCCGAAGACCTGGCCCTGTGTGCGGCCAGAGGATATGCGGAGTTTTTCAACGACCGCATCGGCGGGGCATCGGGGAAAAATCTGTATACGGCAGCGGCGGCCCTTTGCTGGACCGATTCCGCCCAGCACGGAAGACAGGCATTCAGCGAGAATGCCCGCATGAGCGGCCGTGTGGATCCGGTCCGCATTAAAAAGCAAAATTTCAAGGTGTTCCAGACCCTTCAGTCGGCAAAGCCCATGGTCAGCATCGTGGGCCACTGGAATTATCCGAAAGAGGGACCGGAAACCTACCGTTATGCCCTGAAGGAATTCGACGGAACCTACTGGAGAAAAACCGGAGAGTACGCTTACCGCAATCCGAAAGACAAGACCATCTATGTCATCGGAAGCTATGCGGTGGCCAAGGTGGAACTGTTCATCAATGGCAGTCTGGCAGGTGTCTGCGAAAAACCGCAGGATACCTTTGTGTTTGCCTTCCCCCATATGGACATCACACAGTCCGGCGCCATCGAAGCCAGGGCCTATGACTATGCGGGCAATCCGGCTGCCAGCGACCGGATTGAGACCACAGGGGAACCGGCCGCTCTGCGTCTGACTGTCCATACGGGAGAAAAAGGACTTCTGGCGGACGGCTCTGATCTGGCCTATGTGGATGTGGAAGCGGTGGATGAACAGGGACGCGTATGCCCTCTGTGCGACCGGAAAATCACGTTTTCCTTTGAAGGGCCGGGGGTATTCCTGGGAGGATACAACAGCGGAAAATTCAATGGATATGGAAGACATGACAGTGTCATCCATATGGATCATGTGTATGCCGAATGCGGAAACAACCGTGTCTTTATCCGCGCGGGAAAAGAAGCCGGTGAGATGGTACTGAAGGCCGAGATGGAAGGCGTGCCGCAGGCAGAGATCCGTGTGACATCGGTTTCCTGTGACACTTCTGCTTTGGCAGCAGAAGGGCCGCAGCATCTGACACCGGAATACGGCGCATGCGCGCCGGAGGTTTCCTATGGGTATGAAGCCATACCGGAAGCGGATGCCGCCAAATATGTACCTTTGGATAAGGTATACTGTAAGGTGCTGGTAAACGGACAGGAGCCGGATACGAGAAGTATTTTAAGCATCGTGGATCACGGGGCCATCTACAGTCCGATTCTGTTTATTCTGGAACGGATGAAATCCCAGAAACCGGAGGCCTTTGACTATTCCTATGAGAATAAGGTGCTGACCATCCGCTCCGGCGGCCATGTGGTGCAGGCGGAAGTGGGAAGAACCCATCTGTTGGTAGATGGAGAAGAAAATCTGCTGAACGGACAGCCCTATGAAAATGAAGACGGGGTATTTATCGTGGAAATCAATGCGGTGGTTCCGTATATCCAGGGTGTGTCTTCCTGGTATGATGATAAGATCAATGTGTTCCGCATTGAATGGTAAGGAATGAGGTTTTCTTTTGCCGCCGGATGGGGATTATCCCCAGACTTCTTCGGCGATTTCTTTGACCAGCGCCAGTTTGGCCCACTGTTCCTCTTCCGTCAGTTTGTTTCCGCATTCACAGGAAGCAAATCCGCACTGGGGACTCAGACAGAGGCGATCCAGCGGGACGTAAGCAGCGGCTTCGCGGATGCGGGCGATGACGGAGGCCTTGTCTTCCAGCTCCGGGCGTTTGCTGGTGATCAGGCCCAGCACCACCTTTTTATCGCCGGTCAGCTCTTTGAGCGGTTCGAAGCCGCCGGAACGCTCGTCATCGAACTCCAGATAATAGGCGCTGACCTGTTCCTGGCCGAACAGGAGGGATGCCACCCGGTCATAACCGCCCTGGCAGGCCCAGGCAGAGTGGAAATTGCCGCGGCAGATATGGGTGGTGATGGTCAGATCGGAAGGAGCGCCTTCCACGGCCAGATTATTGACGAGAAGAAGTTGCCTTTGAATTTCTTCCAGGCCTTTTTCATCGGTGCCGAAGTAGAGAGCGGCATTGGGATCCACGCATACGCCCCAGGAGCAGTCATCCAGCTGAAGATTGCGGCATCCTGCACCGTATAATTCGCGGATGACCTTCTGGTATCCTGCGGCGATATCGCGGATCAGTTCTTCTGTGGTGCTGTAAAATCTGCGGGTGCTTTCCTGATTCATGGGCATGATCATCTGCTCCAGAAACTGGGCGGGAGCCGGTATGGTCTGCTTGGCGACGGTATGCTCATCTTCCAGCGCTTTTACAAATTTAAAATGATCCACAAACGGATGATGTCCTACGGAAATCTTACCGGTCAGATAGGTGTCATCGATCATGGCGTCTTCTCCGTGGAAGGGGAGGCCTTTTTTTGTTGGGCTGTGTCCCACGCCGTCAAAGGCCCACATAAAATCCAAATGCCATGTGGCACGGCGGAATTCTCCGTCCGTGATCACGGGATAACCGGCTTTTTTCTGCTTGGAAACCAGGTCCCGGATGGCCGCATCCTCAGCAGCCGTCAAATCGCTGCGGGAGATGCGGCCCGCTTCATAATCAGCTCTGGCTTTCCTCAACGATTCCGGTCTGAGAAAACTTCCTACATAATCATAGCGAAATGGGATATGTGTATTTGTCATAAAATTTCTTCCTTTCTGGTCTGTGTGGTTTCGCAGGCATCCGGCAGGACGGCCTGCCCGGGTTTATGCGATGGAATCAGTATAAAAGAGGGAAATGGTTTTGTAAAATAGTTTATAATCGCGGCTTGATATAGAAAAAAACTATATTAAAAGAAAAATATATGGCCATATATGGCGGCATTCATCGAATGTTCCAGGAAAAATTACTATTCGAACCGGCAAAAATCGTGTATACTGGATAGCGGATATTACGATATACCAATGAACGAAAGAGAAAGGCAAGAAGTTATGGAAAAAAAGGAATTGGCATTGAAAATCATAGATCGATTAAAAAAAGAATATCCGGACGCAGGGTGTACCCTGGATTACAATGACGCGTGGAAACTGCTGGTCAGTGTCCGGCTGGCAGCGCAGTGTACCGATGAGAGAGTCAATGTGGTGGTGAAGGATTTATATGCAAAATATCCGGATATTGATGCGTTGGCGGAGGCCGATGTCAATGACATTGAAGCCATCGTCCGTCCCTGCGGTCTGGGAAAGAGTAAGGCCAGGGACATCAGTGCATGTATGAAAATGCTCCGGGATGAATATGGCAGCAAAGTGCCGGATGATTTCAACGCATTGCTGAAGCTTCCGGGAGTCGGAAGAAAGAGCGCCAATCTGATCATGGGCGACGTATTCCAAAAACCGGCCATTGTCACCGACACCCACTGCATCCGCCTGGTAAACCGCATGGGGCTGGTGGACGGCATAAAAGATCCGAAAAAGGTGGAAATGGAATTATGGAAACTGATTCCGCCGGAGGAAGGAAGCGATTTCTGCCATCGCCTTGTGTACCACGGAAGGGCAGTCTGCAGTGCGCGGACCAAACCCCGCTGCGATCAATGCTGTCTTTGCGACATCTGTGCCAAAGTCGGGGTAGACAGCAAACGTACTGCCGGATGAAGCAGAGGATCATGACAACTTCCGGGATGTGTGTTTTACCGATTATTATTGAGAAAGAGTAAGAGAACCGATGATACATATCATTAAAGATACGAAACAGGCAGCGCCTTTGTTTGAGGGATGGCAGGAAACGATGATATGGTCCTGTCTTCAGAACGTGATGGGAACCATTTATGGGAAGGATGAGGAGCCGCTGCGCTCCGCCAAGGCTGTGCTGGGAGATTTTTGCTTTTTTGCAGGAGAGGCGGACCGGGAACTGATCCGCCATGAAATGGAACAAAAGGATGGGGCGGACCTTTTGGTTCCCCAAAATGCAGAATGGGAAAAGGCCATGGAAGAAGAAGCGCGGCTGGCAGAAACGACGGATCAAACCCAGACCTGGCATCGAAGAATCCGATACGCGCTGAAAAAAGAACCGGATGTGTTTTCCAAAGAAAAGCTGGAGCAAGCGGTGAAGGGGCTGAAACCGCCCTATCAAATAAAAGCCTTGGATGAGCAGGCGTTTTTGTACACCAAAACCAACGGATGGTGCCGGGACTGGACGTCGCAGTTTCTCGATTATGCCCAGTTTAAAAAACTGGGACTTGGATATGTTATCTATGACGGGGAACAATTGGCGGCGGGCGCTTCTTCCTATACCCGGTATCGGGATGGCATTGAAATCCAGATCGATACCAAAGAAGAATATAGAAACAAAGGACTGGCATATGCATGCGCGGCCAAACTGATTTTGGAATGCCAAAGCAGGGGCTGGTATGCAAGCTGGGATGCACACAACCGCATTTCACTGGCTTTGGCGGAAAAACTGGGCTATCATTTTGACTGCGAATATCCGGTTTTTGAGCGGAGAAAAATAAAATAAGCGGCAGGAAGGATCCAAACGAGGGAACATGCGGCCCGCTGCCCTGAAACACAATGGAAATGAGGAAGAGAATGGAAACGATTCGAAACAGACAGAGGATGAGACCACGGTATTTTTTATGGGCGGCAGGAATTGCGGCTGTCACGCTCATGGGATGCCGGAAAGCGGAGACGGAGCAGAGCGATTTCGATCATTTTCTGCAGCAGGAATTTGTGTCTGCCATGGAAAGCGACTATACAACTCTTCATGTCTATCTCCAGGATCCAAAAGCCCATGGGATTGACATGGATCAGGTGGAGATCGGACTGGGCATGCGTCCGGACCCGGAAGGATTGGAAGCGCAGAAGAAGGATGTCCGGGATTCTTATGAGGAATTGAAACGATTTAACAGAAATTTGCTGACGGAAGAACAGAAGGATATCTATGACAGCTACGAATGGCAGCTGGGCCTGGAACAGGAAGCAGCGGATGAGGTCTATGATTACTATCCGTCTCTGTTTGGAAGCATGACGGGGATTCATTATCAGATTCCCACGCTTTTGGCCGACTGGGAAATCCGTACAGAAGAGGATGTGCAGAATCTGATCACAGTGGTGGAAGATGTGAAACCCTATGTGGAGACGGCACTGGAATACACCAAAATCCAGGAAGAGAAGGGGCTTTTGATGCTGGATCTGGACAGCGTCATCCAATACTGTACCTCGATCTTGGACAAGGGAGAGGACAGTGCCGTTTTGCAGTCCATGGATGCGGCCATCGGCCAGGCGGGACTGGATGAGAAAACGGCAGGACAGTACCGGGAAATGCTCAGGTCCGCTTTCCTGGAATCGGTACTTCCGGCATATGAGGAGATCCGGGATACCATGGTACAGTTTCAGTCAGGGAACAACCAGGAAGAAGGATTGGCAAATCTGGAGCATGGGAAAGACTATTATGAAATTCTTTTTAAGCAGAGCATCGGTTCCGATCGGTCGGTGGAAGATATCAAAGCCATGATGGAGGAGGAACTGCAGGAACATGCTTTGCGTCTGTCTGAAATCGTAAACGAGAATCCATCGTTAGCAGAAGCAGCATCCATGCCGGAGACCGGATTTGAGGATTACTATGAAATCTTGGATCACATAAAGGAGCGGATGTCTGCGGACTTTCCGGAGGTCGGTCAGCTGGATTACAACATAGAAACGATCAGCGAAGAGATTGCATCGGATTCCGGGGTGACGGCGTATTTTAACATTCCTCCGCTGGACGGGGATTCCGAGAAACAGCTGCGGGTCAATCCAAAGACCAATGATATCGCTTCCCTGAACACCTATCAGACTGTGGCCCATGAGGGATTTCCGGGACATATGTATCAATATGCGTATATGTACGAAAACTTGAATACACCGTTTCAAAAAGCAATCCTCAATAATCCGGCTTACACGGAAGGGTATGCCACCTATGCCCAGTATGAGGCAGGCAGATACCTGGATGGCATAGATGCCGATTGGCTGCAGCTGTATCAGGAAAATGACCTGATGACCAACTGCCTCGTGATTCTCATGGATATCGGAATCCACTATGAGGGATGGTCCATGGAAGATATGGGCAGTTTTCTGGACGATTTTGGGCTGGGGACCGACGAGGAATCTCTGGAGGGAATGTATCGGCAGCTTCAGGCCAATCCCTGCGCCTTTGAACCCTACTATGTGGGATACTTTGAAATCGAAAACCTGAAAGAACAGGCGCAGGAATCATTGGGAGAGCGATTTGACCAAAAGAAATTTCATGAGGCGATTTTAAAGGGAGGAAACGTATCCTTCCCTGTGGTGGAAAAGAATGTCACTGCCTATATCGAAGCAAACCGCTGATCTCGCCGACTGACAAGGCTCAAAAAGTAGAAATTGATACGGCCTATGGAGTTTCGCGATTGACTGTATGATCAGCTTGAGTCTTGCCGTATGTGAGCAGAAGGCGTATAATATTGGGGAAGAGAAAAATGCCGGAAGGCAATGCGCAGCGGGTCTGGCTGATAATGGAACGGAGGGACACATGGGAATATATGTGATTGATTTCAGCCCAACAGGCGGAACAAGAAAAGTAATGAATTATTTGGCAGAGGGACTTACAGAAGGGACTCTGGTCAAGAAAGAAGAGATTGCCGTCATTGATTTGACACTGCCGACAGAGGATTATTCGGCGTATCATTTTGAGACGGAAGATGTCTGTCTGATCGGCATGCCTTCTTATGGAGGCCGGGCGCCGCAGACAGCCCTGAATCGGATGAAGAAGATGGAGGGAAATGGGGCATCAGCGGTTCTGGTGGCTGTATATGAAAACAGGGATATTGACGATACGCTGCTGGAGATGAAGGAAGAAGCGGAATCCTGCGGATTTCATGTACAAGCGGCGGTGGCGGCAGTGGCAGAGCATTCCATCATGCGGCAGTTCGGAGCGGGAAGGCCGGATGAAGCGGACAGAAAAGAACTTTTGTGCTTTGCCGAAACGATCAAAGCGGTACTGGAACAGGGAGATAAGGAAAGAGAACTGCGGGTTCCCGGAAATAAACCTTATAAGGAGTATAGTGGGATTTCGATGAAACCCAAGGGAGGAAAAGAGTGTACCCAGTGCGGTGTTTGTGTCTTGCAGTGTCCGGTACAGGCGATTCCCCTGTCCAATCCGAGGGAGACCGATGAGTCCAAATGCATTTCCTGTATGAGATGCGTCTCTGTCTGTCCGAAAAAGGCCAGAAAACTGAATTCGGTTCTCTTATTTGCCGCTTCCAAAAAAATGGAAAAGGCGCTGAGCGGAAGGAAGGAAAACAAGCTGTATGTGTAATCCCTGCCAGTACATACGGGATCTGGTCCATACTTTTTGCTTCAGTCAAATAAACACAGCTTCATTTGATAAGATATTGCATTGTAAATACGATTGAACATTGTTATAATTGCAAATCAGTGGGCGAAACGTTTCTGCCTGGGAGAAATATCCGTTTTGGCGGAAGCGCGGGGATGAAGCGAACATGTGAATGGGGAAAAATTGTAAAAGATAAGAGGCTGTGAGAAAAAGATGGTAAAAAGTATGCTGGAGGGAAAAGCGTGGAAACTGATATTGAGCTTTTCCATACCGCTGTTACTCGGCGGAATTTTTCAACAGGTATATAACCTGATTGATGTGATTATTGTGGGACGTTATTTGGGCGAGGAAGCGCTGGCCGGAGTCGGAAGTACGAGCAATCTGACCTTCTTCCTGCTGTCGCTGATCACGGGGCTCTGCAATGGAGCGGGAATCATCGTGGCTCAGTGTTTTGGCGCAGAGCGCTATTCCGATATGCGCCGTGCTGTGACGGCTCTGATTTGGGTGGCCGGGATTTTAACGGTTATCATGGCAGCAATCGGAGTGATTGGGAGCCCGCTGTTTCTGCGGATTTTATCGGTACCGGATAATGTCAGGGAATATTCTCTGGATTATCTGCGGATTTTGTATTTGTTTGTGGCCGGAAGTGTTTTGTATAACGGCTGTGCATCCATTTTAAGAAGTCTGGGAGATTCCAAGACATCACTGTATGCCCTGGCAGTGGCGTCAGTTTTAAACATTGTACTGGATTTGCTGTTTATCGTACAGTTCCATATGGGGGTGGCCGGTGCTGCCATTGCGACGGTGATTTCCCAGCATGTATCCGGGCTGTACTGTCTGATTTATCTGATCAGAAAACGTGAGGTCTTTCATCTGAAAGGGATGAGCAGAAAACCGGATATCGGCATGATAATCAAAATATTCCGCATCGGTGTGCCGACGGCATTTCAGTCCTGCCTGATTTCCATAGGCGGCATGAGTGTGCAGAGACTGATCAATTCATTCGGAACTTCCGTCATGGCGGCCTATGCGGCGGCGGTCAAGATTGATAATATTGCCATTCAGGTCATCGTATCCATGGGAACGGCTCTTTCCGTGTTTACCGGCCAAAATATCGGACAGAAACGGTTTGACCGCATCCGGGTGGGGATGCGCAGTACGCTGGTTATGTGTACCATCGCAAGCGTTACGATCGCTGCCATCGCGTTTCTGTTCGGAAGAAATCTTATGACGCTGTTTTTGGGAGATGAAAATTCCATGGAAGCCGTCAGCATCGGCGCGCAGTATCTGTCCATCATGGGAGTGGCTTATCTGATCTGCGGCATCATGCAGAGTTATCAGAATGTGATCCGCGGAGCAGGCGATGTCAATACATGTGTGGTGGCCGGTATGACAGAACTGGCGGGAAGGGTGATTTTCGCTTATCTTTTGGCATCCATGATCGGTGTCGTGGGCATTTGGATAGCGACTCCGCTTTCCTGGGGCTGCGGCTGTATCGTGCCATTGCTCCGCTATTACAGCGGAAGGTGGAAGGCAAAAGCGATTGTGACGAAGGAGTAGAGTTAGAGTCCCCTGGGGCTGCGGCGGGTTTTGTACAGATATATCGTGCGAAACCCGTCGTATCCCTTATTTTTATGTTTATTTATTTGAGTATGCTCAATTTTATTGAGTATGCTTATTTATTGAGTATGCAGACGCCAAGGTTGAGATATCCTGCAAAGATGGTCCAGAGGATGTAAGGGATCTGCAGATAGGCGGCCAGCGGTGAGATGCCGTAAAACAGAACGGTCATTAATATCACAAAATACAAAAGCAATAAGAGCCAGATGAAAGAAAACAGATAGAGATGCAGGGGGAAAAAGAAAATGGGCCATAGAAGATTGATGCCCAGCTGGATGGCATAGACAAGCAGTGCCTGGGAAGAGCCGCTGCTTTTGCTTTCATATACCAAGAAGGCGGACATGCCCATCAGAAGATAGAGGACGGTCCAGACAATCGGAAAAAGAATACCGGGAGGGGATAAGGGCGGGCGAATAAATGCGGCATAGGTTTCAGCAGAATTCATGGATAGGAGCCCGGACAAGAAGCCGAGAAGCAGTGTGCCGCCGAGAAAAAAGATGAGAGTGTTACGGGATTTCATAAGACCTCCATGGATGTAAATCTTGTATCTCAAGTTCATTTTATGAGAGCATGGATTTATTTATGAAAAGCGTCTGCAAATGCCTTGCTCCGGTCTTTTCGAACGGTTGTCATTTTAATATAAATTGTGTATAATGAAGAAAAGCTAATACTATTTAAGCAAAGGTATTCCTAAAGTTTTTTACATATAGGGGGATAGAGAATAAGAAAAAACAGGAGGTATTAAAGTGAGAGGAGTAGAGACAAGAATACAGGGAATCCGCCATTCTATTTTTACAGAAATTGCCCGCATGGCCTATGAGACGGACGGATATGTGGGAAAGCGGATTGAGGAACTGCCTTATGAGATTATTCCGGGGGAAGTCGGAAATTTTCGCAATGATGTTTTTTTGGAGCGTGCCATTGTGGGAGAGAGACTTCGTCTGGCCATGGGTCTGCCCTGCAGAGGTGCGGCAGAGCATGCGCCTCTGTCCGATAATATCGAACTGGCAGATCAGTCGGAGACGTATTATACGCCGCCTTTGATCAATGTGATCAAGTTTGCCTGCAATGCCTGTGAAGAAAAGCGGGTGTATGTGACAGACGGATGCAAAGGATGTCTGGCGCATCCCTGCGTGGAAGTCTGTCCAAAGAAGGCCGTGACCTTGGATCGCTACAACGGCCGTTCTTATATTGACCCGGAAAAATGCATTAAATGCGGAAAATGTGCGGAAGTCTGCGCCTACCATGCGATTATCGTACAGGAGCGTCCCTGTGCGGCTGCCTGCGGAATGGATGCCATTCACTCCGATGAAAACGGAAAAGCAGATATTGACTATGACCGCTGCGTATCCTGCGGCCAGTGCCTGGTGAACTGTCCGTTTGGCGCCATCTCCGATAAGTCTCAGATCTTCCAGGTCATCCGTGCGATCCGTTCCGGAGAGCGTGTGTATGCGGCGCTGGCTCCGGCCTTTGTCGGCCAGTTCGGCCCCAAGGTGACTCCGGGAAAGCTGCGTGCGGCCATGAAGGAACTGGGCTTTGCCGATGTGTTTGAGGTTGCCATCGGCGCAGATTTGTGCGCGACCCAGGAGGCGGAAGATTTTGTGAAGGAAGTGCCGGAACACCTGCCGTTTATGGCCACATCCTGCTGTCCGGCCTGGTCTTCCATGGCAAAGAAACTGTTCCCGGATTATGCCAACTGTATTTCCATGGCATTGACCCCGATGACGCTGACGGCCCGCCTGATTAAACACCGCCATAAAAATGCCAAAGTGGTGTTCATCGGACCGTGTGCGGCGAAAAAACTGGAGGCCATGCGAAAATCTGTCCGCAGTGAAGTGGATTTCGTCTTGACCTTTGAGGAAATGGCAGGGATTTTTGCAGCCCGCCAGCTGGATTTGGAGACCCTGGAGGAAGATCCCAATGGTGTCAATGACGCATCGGTGGATGGCCGTAATTTTGCTGTGGCAGGTGGTGTGGCCAAGTCCGTGGAGGATGTCATTCATGAAAGATATCCGGACCGTCAGATTAATATTGCCAACGCGGAGGGACTGCGGGAGTGCCGCAAGCTTTTGACCCTGGCAAAGGCAGGAAAATACAATGGCTATCTGCTGGAGGGAATGGCTTGTCCAGGCGGCTGTGTGGCCGGAGCTGGAACCATGCAGCCGATTAAAAAGTCACAGAATGCGGTAAACAAGTATGCTGCACAGGCCGGGCATAAGATATCCAGCCAAACCGAACATGTGAAGGAATTGGATAAGCTGGTTGATTGACGGAATAGGAAAGGGACAGAAGGGTGGTAATTGGAAATGAAGAAATGGCACAAAATTGAGCAGAAAATGGCGGCGGTTTTGATGGCAGCGCTGTTGGCGGGAACAATGCTCACGGGCTGCGGCAGCAGCGGCACTTCCGCCACGGCCGCGCAGACGACGGAGGCGGCCGAAAGCCAGACAGAACAGGAGCAGACGGAGGAAGAAAAGCAGACGGCAGAGGCAGCTGCCCAGACGTCGGAGGCAGCCGATGAGACGGAGACCGGGAACCAGTCGGGTGAAGAGGAAGCGGAACCCACCGAGGTAAGAATCGCAGCGCTGAAGGGCCCCACCGCCATGGGTATGGTAAAGTTCATGGACGATGTGGATCAAAATGCAGTCACCGATGAGTCCTATTCCTTCCAGATCGTCGCTTCACCGGATGAGGTGACGCCCCAGATCGCCAAGGGGGAAGTGGATATCGCCGCAGTGCCGGGAAATCTGGCCAGCGTCCTGTTTAACAATATGGGGGGCGATGTTCAGGTGCTCACCATCAATACACTGGGTGTGCTGTATATCGTGGAAAACGGCGACACGGTGCATTCGGCGGCTGATTTAAAAGGAAAGACCATCTATGCCAGCGGAAAAGGTTCCACGCCGGAGTATGCGCTGAATTATATTCTGGAACAGAATGGACTGACGCCGGGAACGGATGTGACGATCGAGTGGAAGAGTGAACATTCCGAATGTGTGGCAGCCATTGCCGCGGATCCTTCGGGGATCGCCATGCTTCCGCAGCCCTTTGTGACCACCGCTCAGACCAAGAATACCTCCCTTCGTGTGGCCCTGGATCTGACGCAGGAGTGGGAGCGGGTGCAGGAAGATAAGGGCGGGCAGAGTACGCTGATTACAGGCGTCACGATTGTAAGGACTGCGTTTGCCCAGGAGCATCCGGAGGCAGTGAGCCATTTCCTAAAGCACTATCAGGAATCGGTGGATTATGTCAATGCGAATACAAACGAGGCAGCGGTATTGGTGGGAAACTATGATATCGTCACCGCTGAGGTGGCCCAAAAGGCTCTGCCGGAGTGCAACATCGTCTATATCGCCGGTGAAGAGATGAAGGAGAAGCTGTCCGGATATCTGGCTGTCCTTTATGAAGAAAATCCGGAAGCCGTAGGAGGGGCGCTGCCAGACAATGAATTCTACTACACACAGCAGGAAGAATAAAATAAAAATATGGGCCGTGGCTGTCTGGCTTTTGATCTGGCAGCTGGTCAGTATGTGGATTGGACAGGAGATACTGCTGGTATCTCCTGCCGCTGTTTTTGTGCGTCTTTTGGAACTGGTGCCCGAGGGGGAGTTTTGGAGGAGTATCTGGTTTTCTTTGGTTCGGATCACAGGAGGCTTTTTTTCAGCGGCGGTGTTTGGCATCATAGCTGCCGGGCTGGCAGTCCGGTTTCGCCGGGCGGAGGAATTTCTGCGGCCGTTTGTACTTACCATCAAAGCGATTCCGGTGGCTTCCTTTGTTATACTGGTTTTAATCTGGGTTCCTTCCAGAAATCTTTCGGTGGTGATTTCATTTTTGATGGTGTTTCCCATCATTTATACCAATGTCCTGGAAGGGGAGCGGCAGATGGATCCGAAACTGATGGAAATGGCGCAGGTATTTTCCCTTTCCCGGCCGGTACGGCTCCGCTATCTGTATCTGCCACAGATTCTCCCCTATTTCCGGACCGGATGTTCGGTGGGGCTGGGACTTTGCTGGAAAGCGGGCGTGGCGGCGGAAGTCATCGGGATCCCGGATCAATCCATCGGAGAGCAGCTGTACAATGCCAAGGTTTATCTGGATACCCCGGAGCTGTTTGCCTGGACCATTGTCATCATCATGCTCAGTTTTTTATTTGAGCGATTTTTCCTCTGGCTGATTGACCGGGTAGCGACTATATTGGAAAGGATGCGGTAAGATGAGAGAGCAGACAAGCCCGAAGCGGGCGATTTTGGAGCCAGCGGCCATAGAAATTCAGAATCTTTCCAAGTCGTATGGAGACCACACGGTATTCCGGGATTTTTCCCTTTCCATCCCCCATGGAACGACCACCTGTCTGATGGCGCCTTCCGGAGCAGGAAAAACGACACTTCTGCGGATCCTCATGGGACTGGAGGCGCCGGACGAAGGGAGAATCGTCGGAATGGAAGGAAAGCGGATCAGCGCGGTCTTTCAGGAGCCGCGGCTCTGTGAAAATCTGAGTGCCTTTGCCAATATCCGTCTGGTCCGGAAACGGAGGCTGTGGGAGCGAAGAAGAGAAGGCAGGGAGGAGATCAGCTGCGCCATGGAACAGCTGGGGCTGGGAGGCTGTGAGCGCCAGACGGTTCGGGAAATGTCCGGCGGCATGCGGCAGAGAGTGGCGCTGATACGCGCCCTTTACGCGCGCTGGGATGTGCTGTTTTTGGATGAACCGTTTCAGGGATTGGACCGGGAGAGCAGGGAGATGGCCATGGATTATGTGAGAAGGAGCAGCGCGGGAAAAACGGTGGTTCTGGTGACCCACAGCGAGGAGGAAGCAGCGCGGATGGGACATGCGGTGCATCTGGCATTCTGAGTTTTGAATCAGCCGCCGGAAAACGATAAGACAACAGCGGGAGCGTTTTCTCCATGGAGAAAACGGAAAAATTCGTGTAAACTAACAAAGAATGTTTGTGACAGCAAAAAATTCGGGAAAGGAAAAAGGAATCTATGAAACTGCATAAACTGGAGAACAGAAAGACCGGAGGGTATGCAACATTTGGCAGCGTATGGGAACAGGGAGAAATTCCAAAGGCCGGATTTTCCCTGACCAATGAAAAAGGGGAACCGGTTCCGGTTCAGTCGCGGGTGACGGCCTGGTGGCCGGACGGCAGCATCAAGTGGGCAGCCCACACGGCAGATTCGTCTCTGCTGGGAGAAGAAGCAGAGATTTTGCCCTTGTCGGAGCAGGTGTCAGACGCGGCAAAAGAAACGGGAATCCGGATTGTCTCAGAGGGACAGGGGTATTGGATCGATACCGGAGTGCTGGAATTGAACGTCCCCGGAGCAGGAGCCAGTGTTTTGGCAGAGCATGTGAAATGCAGGGGTGAGGAACTGGCTGCTTCCATTTATCCGGTGCTGATTTTAGAGCGCAGGAGCCGGAACGGGAATCGGAGTCAGACGGAAGAGATTCCCTTTACCGGAGTGGTCAAAGAGGTGGACATCGAGGAAGAAGGGCCGCTGCAGTGCGTGATCCGTTTTTCCGGCATTCACAGGGAGGAAGAAGGGACGGAGGCCATGCCGTTTATCATCCGTATGTATCTGTTCCATGGGAAAGAGGAGATCCGTTTTGTCCACACCTTTTTCTATGACGGAAAAGAGGACAGGGATTATCTGAAGGCCATGGGCATCCGGTTTGAAGCGGCGCTGAAGGGCAGCTCCTTTAACCGCCATATTCAGTTCGGAACGGACCTCGATGGGTTCCATGAGGCGGCTGTCATGATGGTTTCCAGCCATCCGCGCACGCCGCAGGAGATGGAAGAAAAACAGATGGCCGGGGAATTTCTGCAGTTTGAGGAGGGCAGTGAGTGGAACCGCCTTCCGGATGACCTGCCTTTGTGGGAGCATTTTTCCATATGTCAGGACAGCCCCAGTCATTTTGCGATTCAAAAGCAGACCGAATCCTGCTGCTGCAGTCTGGACTGTATGCACGGATATCGGGCGCCCGGCACCATGGCTGTGACTGGTGAGCGGGGAGGGCTGCTTTTTGCGGTGAAAGATTTCTGGCAGAAGTATCCGTCCGGTCTGGAGGCGGAAGGGCTGGCGCAGGAAAGGACTTTGTGTACGGTCTGGTTTTATTCCCCGGAGGCAAAGGCCATGGATTTTCGCCACTATTCCACCAAAAGCTATCAGATGACCTGCTATGAGGGCTTCCCGGAAGTGGGGGCCAGTGCATATGGGATCGGCGTGACCAGCGAATGCAGCGTGCGTCTGACAGATGAGGTGCCGTCCGATGAGGAGATGGAGGCGTTTGGAGCGCGGATTCAGAAACCGGCTGTCTATGTGGGAACGCCGGAGTACTACCATGAGAAGCGGGCCCTGGGCTATTGGAGCCTGAAGAAAGAGGACAGTGAGACCGAGCAGTGGCTGGAGTGTCAGCTGGAGCAGGCCGTTTCCTACTATATGGAACAGGTGGAGCAGAGAAGCTGGTATGGATTGTTCAATTACGGAGATTTCATGCATACCTATGATCCGGTGCGCCATTGCTGGAAGTATGATGTGGGCGGATTCGCCTGGCAGAATACGGAGCTGGTGCCGACTCTTTGGCTGTGGCTGTATTTCTTAAGAACCGGCAGGGAGGATGTCTTCACGCTGGCAGAGGCCATGAGCCGCCATTGTTCCGAGGTGGATGTGTACCATTTCGGTCCATATAAAGGAATCGGATCCCGCCACAATGTGCGCCATTGGGGCTGCTCCTGCAAGGAACCGCGCATTGCCATGGCGGGCCATCACAGGGCCTATTATTATCTGACCGGCGACCAGAGAATCGGGGAGATGATGGAGGAGACAAAAGATGCCGACCATTCCCTGGAACATATCAAATACTTTGTGACCGGCACCGATGAAACCACCGGAAAGCCGGTGGTTCAGGCCAGAAGCGGACCGGACTGGTCTTCCTTTGTGGCCAACTGGGTGACAAAATACGAGAGAACCCTGGATGAAACCTACAGACAAAAGATCGAGACGGGGATGGATGACTTTAAGAAGGCGCCGCTGGAACTGATTTCCGGACCGGAGTTTCAGTATGACCCGGAGACGGCGCATCTGATTTATAAGGGGGAAGGCCTGAATAATACCCATCTTTCCATCTGTATGGGAGGTCCCCAGATTTGGTTTGAGACAGCCGATATGCTGAAGAGGGATGACTTTAAAAAGATGCTGGCCGATTTCGGACGGTTCTATTTCCTGTCCCAGGAGGAAAAGAATCAAAGGACAGGCGGACTGATCGGAGAGCGCCGCTTCTCCCTTCCATTCTTTGCGTCCACCATGGCAGCCTACGGCGCGGTCTGGTACCGGGATGAGGCATTGGCCAAGCAGACCTGGGAGATTTTGCTGAAGGCTTTGGTCAGCGAATCGGATATGACGGGATTCCAGGAGCAGACGTATGCGGTGACAAAGGAAGGGACACCGCTGAAGGAAATCCCCTGGCTGAAGACCAACTTTGCGTCCCAGTGGTGCCTGAACGTGATCATGGTTCTGGATTTCATCCGGGATGCCATGCCAAAGACCATGGAGGAATTGAAGCAGGTGATCTCTGGAGAAGAGTTCGGTCTGCATCAGGCATAACGGTTATGCTGCGGCAGCCAGATGCCCCTTTTTGAGGGAACTGGCTGCCGTAAATATTTGCCTGGACAGAGCGAAAAAGGAAATGATATAATAAAAGAAAAAGAATATAGGCAATTGTGAAACCCATTGGAAGGAATAGAAGTTTTAAAGTGAGAACCCGGACGGCCGGAGAGAGCGAACCTTTTTCCTGTCGGGGCGCTCTCGCTCGTGAAAAACGTAGCGGTACTAAGATTTTTCTGCGCCGTGTCCGGCTGGAAAAATCAAGTACCGACGTTTTTCAAAGCCCGTCAGGAAAAAGG
>DVJD01000041.1 GCA_018710785.1 Candidatus Fimimorpha excrementavium | reverse complement strand
CAGAAAAATCTTAGTACCGCTACGTTTTTCACGGAGCGAGAGCGCCCCGACAGGAAAAAGGTTCGCTCTCTCCGACCGTCCGGATTCCCATTTTGTTCACAATTTATTTACTCATGCGTTTGTCCTGATGTGGGACCAGGACAAACGCATGAGAGAATAATTTATGAACAAAATGGATACCCACAGATTATTCATTCATACGTTCGTTCCGATCGTTCACCGGGAATTCAATTCTGCCGTGATTTTCTGACCGACAGAAAACAGGCCAGTCCGATGCACGCCACCAGCAGCTCTGTCGCGGGGAAGGCGCACCAGACGCCGCGGATGTTTCCGATCCAGGACAGGAAAAATGCCATGGGGATGATCAGCAGAAATCCCCGCAGGATGGAAATGAGGTGGGCCGGTTTCGGCCGTTCGGTGGAGGTGAAGTACATGGAGATAATGACATTAAACCCGGCAAAGGGGCAGGCGATAAAGTAAAGCCGCAGTCCTTCGGCCGCGATCTGCTGCAGCTGTTCATTGTGCTCGCTGTTGAAGACGGCAGCGATGGGAGAGGCGAAGAAAAATATCACTGCGTAAACGAGGACAGAGACGGCAGCCATGGTTATGAGAGCATACCGCAGGGTGGCGTGGATACCCGGAAAGTTCAGCACACCGTAGCTGCGGCTGAAGATGGGCTGAATGCCCTGGGCGATGCCGGTATAGATGGCGATGATGACCAGGGAGAGATTGGCGATGACGCCGTAGGCGGCCACACCCACATTGCCTTCCAGATTCAGGATGATGGCATTGAATATGATGATTACCACACCGGAGGATACTTCCGTCACCAGAGAAGGCACGCCGCTGGAAAGAATCCTTCCCAAAATTCTGCTTTCCAAACGGCATCGGATGAGGTGGAACTGATTTTTTCTGCGGATAAAATGGGGGGATAGGATCAGCATACTGATGATCGGCGCCAGTCCTGTGGCAAAGGCAGCGCCGAAAATCCCCATTTTGCAGGGAAAGATAAATACCCAGTCCAAAACCACATTGGAAAGGCTTCCGCCGATCATGGCTGCCATGGAAAGCTGCGGCGCTCCATCGTTGCGGACAAAGCAGAGGAACACATTGTTCATCAAAAAGGCAGGGGCAAACAGCAGGATGACCCGCAGATACGTCCGGGACAGATCAAATACAGCTCCCTCAGCGCCAAACAGCGACACGATGGCGCCGGGCAGAAACAGGCCCGCCAGCACAAAGAAAACGGCAAACAGAACAGACAGGACAACGGCATGGGTAAAGGTCTGGCTTGCACCGCTGTGCTCCTGCTGGCTTTTTTGAATGGAATATCTGGTTCCGCCTCCCATTCCGATCATGAGCCCGCTTCCATGGATAAAGCTGTAGATGGGGATGGCCAGATTCAAAGCGGCCAAACCGTTGGTACCGAGACCCTTGGATACAAAAAAGGTGTCGGCCAGGATATAGCAGGACAGCGCGATCATCCCCAGTACATTGAGGGATGTGTATTTGGCAAATTCCCGAAGATAATGATGCGCTTTCATAAAACCCTCCTTTTTTGCCGAGTATAAAAGGCCGAAAAAAAACGCCGATCTTCGTATCTTCTAAGGCCTAACGACACGAAATCAACGTTTGATGGCTTACCCGGCAGCAAGCAATTAAAGTAATAGTAGTTTAGCATGAAAGCAGCGCGGTGTCAAATCTATTTTTGAGGAGAGCCGATTCTGAATTTGATTTTCCGCCCGAAAAAATAATCAGCCGCATGTCCTTTGAACCATAAAGCTGCAGGAGTGCCTCAGCGCAGTGGACACAGCTGCTCCTATGGATATCAAAAGTCAAACCGCTGATTATTTTTCTATTGTGTAAATGATTCTGTCAATAAATTCTAGTGATACGATCCGTCAATGCTGCAGAATTACAGGGCGATGCTGCCTTTGGTATCTTCATTTACCGTGTAGTACGCCATTCCTTCCTCTGGTTTTACGTAAACATTCAGAGTCTTGATATCCTTGATTTTCATGCCGTTGGCCGTGCATTCCTTCTTGATCTGAGCGATCAGGTCAGAATCCTTCACTTCCAATCCGTTGCTTTGGATATATAATGTACTTTTCATTGCTGACACTTCCCTTCCATATAGAAAATCCGCCGTTTCAGCTATTTATTGTAATATATTTGAAGGATGCTGTCAAGTTTGGCAAAGTAAAATCCCTGAAAAATCAACAAAAATCCACATTAAACTTCAGCGCAGCGGCAAACATCACAGATGTACCCATACAAGCATTTCCCCGAGCCCCCGATTGGCCCAGGCATAATAGGGGATAAAGGTCAGTTCTTTTTCCTCATAGGAAGGTGTCTGATACATCTGATACAAAGGAGCGGACTCCCAGCCGGAATCGGAGAGGAATCGTCCCTTTGCCCGGATGGCGCACACGCCGCCCAGGAGATCTTCCTGATAGGTGACCTGGAAATCCGGCTGATGGTCCAGATAAATGCGGGAAAGGCCGGAGCCATTGTCCGCCTCTTCCAGACAATATACGAGGGGACCGCGCATGACGGCGCATTTGCCGACATCCTCCCTTACCCTGGGGTTGGCCTGGATGCGTTCCACGGGCATGGAAAAACAAAGTTCGACGACATCTCCCGGATTCCATTGTCTGGTCAGATACAGATAGCCCTTTTCCATATGGCAGTTTGGGGAGTCCGAAGAACCTTCCGCGTCGGCGGAACCGGATGGATTTCCTGACGGATGGATGACGGTGCCGTTTACGGATACGATGCTCTTACGACACCATCCCGGCATGCGGATGGCCAGCGTGCACGAAGCGGACGGCGCTTCCTTGACGGTGACGGTGACCAGTTCTTCCCATGGATAGCGGGTGGCCACCTCCAGGGAGACGGGCTGATCCTGGATCTCTGTTCGGATGGAGCCGCCGACGAAGAGGTTCATGTAAAGGGCAGTTTGATCCGTCTCATAGGCGTATCCGGCGATGGAGGAAAGCAGCCGGGCCAAATTGGGAGGGCAGCAGGCGCAGCCAAACCATTTCTGGCGTACTGGCTTCACATGGGACTTTCGAAAATCCCTTTCACAGGCGACGGGGTCCACTTCCAGAGGGTTTACATAGAAGAAGGAAGTTCCGTCCAGGGACATTCCGCTGATGACGCCGTTGTAGATGGCCCTCTCCATCACATCGATGTACTTGCTGTCCCGGGTCAGCTCAAACATCCGGCGGGCAAAGAAAACCAGGCCGATGGCAGCGCAGGTTTCCCCGTAAATGGTATCGTTGGGAAGGTCATAGGAAAAGGTAAAGGCTTCGCCGAACTCGCTGCTTCCGATGGCTCCCGTGATATACATTTTCCGGCTCACGATATCGTCCCAGAGGGTTTCACAGGCTTTTATCAGGGTTTCATCTCCGGTTTCCCTGGCCACATCGGCCATGCCGCTGTAGAGATATACGGCGCGCACGGCATGTCCCACGGCCTCTGTCTGTTCCCGTACCGGCTTGTCTGCCTGATAGTAGCCATATCCCAGGGTGCGGTTCCAGCCTTTTTCCCGGCCGTGGGCGGCTTCTTCCAGGGCAAAATAATTGGGCGTTTGGCCGCGCTCGTCGATAAAATAGCTGGCCAGACGAAGATAGGCTTCATTGCCCGTCACATGGTAGAGTTTGACGAGGGCCAGTTCGGCCACCTCGTGGCCGGGATACCCCCGGCGTTTTCCCGGCTCCGTGCCGAATTCCCTGGCTACACAGTCGGCATAGGCGCAGCCGATGGCAAGCAGTTTATCTTTGCCGGTGGCCTGATGGTAGGCGACAGCCGCTTCCAGCATATGGCCCAGGCAGTAGAGTTCATGATTGTCCCTTAGATTGGTGAATCGGTTCTCCAGGCCATTGATGATATAATAAGTATCCAGATATCCGTCCTCCTGCTGGGCTTCGCCCATCAGATCCACCACGGAATCGATTTTGGCCTCCAGCTCTTTGTCGGGATGCCACATCAGAGAGTAAGAGGCGGCTTCCAGCCATTTGTACAGGTCGCTGTCCTGGAAGACGAATCCGCCGAACTCGCCTTTTTTCTTTCCGGCGGCCACAGAAAAGTTGTGGATACAGTAACTGGGAGCGGCCCCTTCGATCCGGTCATTCAGGGCCTCCCACTGATAGGGAATGACATGGCTGCGGACCAGTTCCATATAGGTTTTCCAAAATGGGTCGGAGATGGTGACGTCCGACAGGGAAACGGGGGTGATAGGTGCATCTTGTTTCATGACAAAAACTCCTTTCTAAAACGAGGAAACTACTTCAAAACAGAAGCGTGATATGGTATACTAGCCAGAGAGCAAACGCGGTTCTCTTTATGAAAAAAGAATACGCTTTTGCAGCGCCAATTGCAATGGTTCGTATCATAGATAAGGTGGTCAAATCCCAGATGAAATGTATTGTGTCCAAAGCCGAAAAGCCGGTTCTCTTTGAATCCTGCGGAAATTTAATCAGTGAAGATCATTTCGTCCACATGAGGCGGGTGTGTGATTCGTTTGTCCTGCTGGCAGTCCGGACGGGGACGCTGTATATCACCCAGGGAGGCAGGCCCTACGAGATCGGAGAAAATCAGATGTTCCTTCTGGAACCGGGGATCGAACATTACGGGCACAGGGCATCGGAGGGAAAACTGTCCTACTACTGGATGCATTTTCGGTTCGACGGCAGCTATGAGACGGCAGATGACGGCGGCGGTCTTTGCTTTGGGGTGGCAGAGACGTCTTTGCAGGAAGAGTATTATGTGATTCCTGGCCAGTGCTGTCTGCGCACCTCCAACCGGGTGACTTTGCTGATGGTGCAGCTTTTGGACATGGCCAGGCGGGACAATTTTATCGTGACCAGGCGCACGGCCTATGCGGCGAGTCTGGTTTTGCTGGAATTGACGCAGGAATACCTCCGGCAGCAGAGCACAAAGAGGAAAGATCTGCCGACGGGCCTCAATGAGGTGATGGAATGGATTCAGGCCCATTACGGCCAGAATCTCACAGCCGTCGGCGTGGCCCACCGGTTCGGCTACAATCCCACCTATCTTTCCGCCCTGTTCAAGACATACACGGGCTATCCGCTCATCGCCTATGTGAACCGGCTGCGCATTTCGGTATCCAAAAATCTTTTGACCAACCGGGCGCTGAAAATCTATACCATTGCATCCATGTGCGGATTTTCGGATGAAAAACATTATATGAAGCTGTTTAAGCGGTATGAGGGGATGACGCCTTCCCAGTACCGGCAGGCATTTTTCCAGAAAAAAATCAACTGAAAACAGGTACCGCGTACAGCAGAAGGAGAGGGAATGATGATGAATTTTTTGCCGCAGCCCAAATCAATCGTATGGAAGGAAGGTTCGTTTATCCTGGATTATTCGGCCAGAATCGTATTGGAAAACGGAGAGCCGGGCGCATTTTTATATGCTAAGATGCTGCAGAAAGAAGCAGAACAGGCAGCAGGGATGCGATTGGCTGTGATCCGCGGACAGGCCAGAAAAGGGGATATCTGTCTGCGCATCCGCCCAGGCATCATGGGGGAAGATGCCGATTCTTTGAAAAAGAAACAGGGATATCGCCTGCAGGTGGCAGGCGGGCAGGCCGTGGTGGAAGCAGAGCGTGAAGAAGGCCTGTTATACGGTGTGCAGACGCTTTGCCAGATCATAAGACAGGCAGGCTGTGTGCTTCCCGCCTGTGAAGCAAAGGACTGGCCGGACTACAAAGACCGCGGATTCTATCACGACGCAACCAGAGGAAGGGTTCCCACGCTGGCCACACTGAAGGCCATGGCGGACCGTCTCTGCATGTATAAAATGAATCAGATGCAGCTGTACATCGAGCACACGTATCTGTTTCGGGACTTTTCGGAGGTCTGGAGGGATGATACGCCGCTGACCGCCGAAGAAATCATGGAATTGGATGAATACTGCCGGGAAAGAAAGATTGATTTGGTTCCGTCCCTGGCCAGCTTCGGCCATCTGTATAAGGTGCTGCGCACCAGCCAGTACGAGGAACTGTGCGAACTGGAGAACAGCAGAAAAGAGCCGTTTTCCCTGCGGGGCAGAATGCTGCACCACACGTTAAACGCGGCGGATGAGCGAAGCATGGCGCTGTCCAAGAAGATGATCGAAGAGTATATGGCGCTGTTTTCCTCGGACTATTTTAACATTTGCGCCGATGAGACCTTTGATCTCGGAAAGGGAAGAAGCCGCCGGTTAAAAGAGGAGATCGGTCTGGAACATGTCTACATCAACTATGTGAAAGAACTCTGCCAATTTGTGGTGGACCATGGGAAAATCCCGATGTTTTGGGGCGATATTATCTGCGGATTTCCGGAGATGATCAAGGAGCTTCCCAAAGAGACCATATGTCTGAACTGGGGCTATTCGCCGGAACAGTCCGACGAACCGGTGAAGAAACTGGCAGCCGCCGGGGCGACCCAGTACGTCTGCAGCGGCGTCAACGGGTGGAATCACTGGATTCCCCGCTATCACGACGCTTATAGAAATATCACAAAGATGTGCAGATACGGACGGGAAAACGGCGCCATCGGTGTTTTAAATACGGACTGGGGCGATTTCGGCCAGATCAATCAGCAGGAATTTTCCGTTCCCGGACTGATCTATGGGGCGGCATTTTCCTGGAATGGGGAGGAAATGGCAGAAGAAGAAATCAATCGCCGCATCTCGGTTCTGGAATATCAGGATCGCAGCGGACGTCTGACGGAGATCGTGAAGGAAATCTCCGGAAAGGAAGCCGTCACATGGAAACTGCTCTGCGATTACAGGGAGGTGTGCGAACAGAATCCGGAGCCGGAAGAGCAGGAAAAGCGCCTGGCGCAGTATATGGGAGAAGAACTGGAGATTCCGGTGGATGTGGACGTCTTCTGTCGGAAGGCAGAGCGGCTGAATGAGGAAATCGCCGGACAGATGGCAGAGATCCGAACTGTTTTGACGCAGATGGATTCTTCGTCCCGCAGCACGGCTTCCCATTTTCTGGTGGCAGCCGACGGGATCCGGCTGATGAACCGGCTGGCGGCCATGGTGATGGACCGGCACTGGAAGGGAAACCGCTTCAGCAGGGAAGAAAGGAGTGCGCTGGCTGGCCAGATGGAGAACTGGTTATATTACTATAAAGAAATGTGGAGAGCGTCCAGCAAAGAATCAGAGCTGTTCCGAATCCAGGGACAGATTTGCTGGTATGCCGATGAATTAAGAAGGATATGATACGATTATGATGATTTCAACAAAAGGAAGATATGCACTTCGCGTCATGCTGGATTTGGCACAGCAGGAAGAGGATGGTTACATTTCCCTGAAGTCCATCTCCGGCAGACAGGGGATTTCCGTAAAATATATGGAAATGATTGTGGCCATATTAAATAAGGCGGGCTTTGTAAAAAGTCTGCGTGGAAAAGAGGGCGGATACCGGCTGTCCAGGCCTGCCAGTGAATATACGGTCGGCTCTATTTTGAAGCTGACCGATGGAAGCCTGGCGCCGGTTTCCTGCCTGGAAAACTGCAAAGATTTCAAATGCGGCCGTTCCGGTGTGTGTCTGACCCTTCCCATGTGGAAGAAATTGGACGTTCTCATTGATTCCTACCTGGAAGGGATTACGCTGCAGGATTTGCTGGATGGGAAGGTGTAGGACGAAGCGGACTACAGGCGGGAGAGGGCGTCGTCCAGGACAGAGAAGTATTCCCGGAAGGTTTTTCGGCAGCAGCCGGGGTCGTCGATGCGGATGCCTTCGGCGCGAAGGCCGATGAGGGAAAATCCCATGGCCATCCGGTGATCGTCGTAGGTGCGGACCAGACTGGGGACGGGAGCGCCGGGATGGATGGTGATGGAGTCTTCGGTTTCCTCGAAGCGGATTCTCATCCGTCCCAGTTCCGTGCAGATGGCGTGGATGCGGTCACTTTCCTGATAGCGGATGTGGCCGATTCCCGTTATGGTGGTCGGCGTCTGTGCAAATACGGCTAGGGCAGCCAGGGTGATGGCCTGGTCGGAGCAGGCGTGCATGTCACAGGTGATGCCGGGATAGATTCCGTGTTTCGGGCCGGTGACGGTGATGCCGTCCGGGGAATCCGTCAGGACCGCTCCCATTTGTTTTAAAAGGGAGAGAAACGCCATGTCCCCCTGGATGGAGTCCGGCGTGACATGGCGGACCGTGACGGAGATTCCCAAAAGCACAGCCATGGCATAAAAATAGCAGGCCGCGGAAACATCCGGCTCGATCTGATAATCCAGCGGATGATAGGACTGGCCGCCCGGGATAAAAAAGGTGTCCGGTGCGGTCTGTCTGACGGTGATGCCAAAGTCGGCCATCATCCTGGTGGTGATGGCGATGTAAGACATGCCGTGGGTGCCTTCCACGTGTATCGTGACGTCATCCGGAAAACAGCAGGAGGCGATCAGCAGGGCGCTTAAAAACTGACTGCTGTGGTCAATATTCACATGCATCACAGACTGTCCGGGACCGGAAGAGGTGAGGGTGAAGGGAAAAAATCCCGGTTCACCGTCATAGTCGATCCGGGTACCCAGACGTTCCAGGGTGGAGAGCAGAGGGGCCATGGGCCTCTTTTTCATTTGATCCGAGGAATCCAGATGAAACCGTCCGCCTGCCACTCCAAGATAGGCGGTCAGAAAACGGGCCGCGGTTCCGGCACTTCCTACATAGATGGAAGCCTCCTTTTTGGGGACAGCCCCGCCAAGCCCGGTGACCTGAACCGCCTTTTCCGGTTCCGAGACGGATACGGAAAAGCCCAGATCCTGAATGCACTGGAGAAAATAGCGGGAGTCATCGGAAAACAGGGCTCCGCGCAGGAAACTGGTCCCTTTGGCCAGGGTGGCCAGCAAAAGGGCACGGTTGGTGATACTTTTGGAACCGGGGACGGAGACCGTGAGGATCGGGGGCTCCGGCTTTTTTTGTATGGAAGAATAGACAGTTGGCACACAGTAGGGATCGGAAATGGAAGGGGATGATGGGGTGGTGTTCATAGGCGTTCTCCTTTTTTGTCAGTTGTTTGAATGGTTTTGGGGTTATTATAGCATAAAACGGCGGGGGTGTGTATAGGGGAGTGGGAGAAACGCATGAATGAATGGATTATTGGATACCCGGACGGCCGCAGGGAAGCAAACCATCTCCCATCGGGGCGCTTTCGCTTAAAACATGAACCAACATGTATACTTTTTGCCCTAGGTCTTTGCACGATCAGCCTGAGAGAGGTGGGGCCACTTTGCTGGATTTTGAAAAACGCCGGTACTTGATTCTTTCAGCCCCGAGGGCGCCAAAGAATCTTAGTACCGCTGCGTTTTTCACTAAGCGAGAGCGGTCCAGCAAAGTGGCCCCACCTCTCTCAGGCGTCCTGTTCATAAATTATTCACTATGCATTTGTCTTGGGAAGGGGAGCGGGAGAAATGCATGAGTGAATGGAGTGGACACCCGGCCGTCCGGGACAATCATTTCAGGAAAATTTCAATGACCGGAACGAGGCAGTGGGGTTTGACGTCGGGCAGGTACAGGATGGTGGTATCGGCCTCTTCTTTTTCTTTTCCTGCGCTGAAATGATCGATTTTGCCTTCGGTGAAGAGGACTTCGCTGCCGTCATGAAGGAACTGGGCATATTTGATTTTTCCGGCGAAGCCTTTCAGTTTCAGGTGGGCGAACGGATAGGCGAACAGGTGGACATAGATGCGCTTGCCGTCTTCGCTTTGGGTCAGGCGGCAGTCGGCGGGGGTCTCGAATTCCGGTTCGGCCATGGTACATCCGTAGATGGAGCGGCTGTTGTACTTCATCCAATCGGCATATACGGCCAGGGCAGCTTCGGCGCGGTAATCCAGATAGCCTCTGGCGGTGGGACCCACGTTCATCAAAAGGTTGCCTCCCAGGGAAACGGTGTTGACCAGCATGCGGATCAGCATTTCCGGGGACTTCCAGGTCATTTCATCGCGGTAATAGCCCCAGGAGCCGGAGAAGGTCTGGCAGGCTTCCCAGGTAACCAGCTCGCCTGTTTCCGGATGACGGATCCATTCGGTGGGCTGATACTGTTCCGGTGTCCAGATATCCTGGTCGATCTCTGCGCGGTTGTCGATGATGATGCCCGGCTGCAGTCTGCGGGCCAGGGCGATCAGCTCTTCTGCCTCCCAGTCATCCTTTCCCTTGCCTGTCTGCCAGGATTTCTCACCGGTACCATTGTTCTGGCTGTAGGAGAAGTCAAACCAGAGAATGTCAATCTTTCCGTAATTGGTTAAAAGTTCTGTTACCTGATTGCGCATATATTCCGCATAGCGGTGCATGTCGCGTCCCTCATTCAGTTCCCTGGCATTTTCGTCATCCCTGCGCGGGTGAAGGGGATCTATGGTAAAGTCCGGATGATGCCAGTCGATGAGAGAATAATAGAAGCCGATATGGAGTCCTTCGGCGCGGAAGGCATCCACATATTCTTTTATGAGGTCACGGCCAGCCGGGGTATTGGTGCATTTGTAATCGGTATACTGGCTGTCAAACATACAGAAGCCTTCATGATGCTTGGCTGTCATAACCACATACTTCATGCCTGCGGCCTTTGCCTGGCGGGCCCATTCTTTGGGGTCGTACAGATCGGGATTGAAATGCTCAAAATAGAGGTCGTAATGTTCTTCTGAAATTTTTTCTCTGGTTTTTACCCATTCATGGCGCGCCGGCAGCGCATAAAGCCCCCAGTGGATAAACATGCCGAAACGGTCGTGTGTGAACCAGGACGTATCTCCCGGTGTTTTTCTCGTTACATAGCTGGACATAAATACTCCTTTCCGCATTTTCCGCCGTGATCGTCAGGCCGGAAACCTCCGCATCAGCCTAAAAGTTCGGGAAACCGATCTCAATATATGGATATTTCGGCGTCCTGCCCAAAGTTTCCCATTCCCGGCATACCCGGAAACGGGCAGATGAAAAAAGACGGAAAACACACTGCTTTGCATGGAAATCTATTGTTTTTTTGTTATAAATAGTATATAGTAGACGGAAAAAAGAAGAAAGTAAAAAAGAAGGAAAAAATATGGACTATTTGGCGGATGTGCCGCAGAAAGGGGATGGAAATGAAAATTGAAACCAATAAGACAGCTCTTGGATGGATGGGGCAGGTACGGATGGAAGTGATAGAAAGCGGTCATGCGTATCTGGACCACTCCTGGCAGTATCAAAATGCCTGCGCGCCGTTTTCCAGGCTGTATTTTGTCAGAAAAGGGGAGGGAATTCTGGACATCGGCGCACGGCGCGTGGTGCTTCGGCCCCGTCATGCCTATCTGATCCCGGCCGGTCTAAACTATGATTACCACTGCGAATCCCACATGGAAAAGTGGTATTTTCACATAAATATTCGTATGCCGGATGGCTTTGATCTGTTTCAGGGCTGTCACACCTGCTATCAAAAGGATGTGTCCGAACAGGAAATGAGATGGATAGAAGCAGACTATGAACAGAGTTCGCTGGATCGGGTATATTTTCTGCAGGGAGAACTGATGCGGACGATGGGAGATATGATCCGTCTGGCCGGATTGGCCGGAAAAGAAGTGCGCTCCTATTCCCCCCTTGTAAGGGATGTCTTTGCCTATGTGGAAAAGACCATGTCCTCAAGGCTGAATGTGGCCGAATTGGCAGAGACATTGAACATCTCTCCCAGTACGCTGGCAAAACGGTTTAAAAAAGAGACGGAAATGTCCATCGGCGCGTACCTGGATCAGATTCTTTTCAATCAGGCCTGCCGCCTGCTGCTGACGACGGACCTTACCGTGGGGCAGATTTCCGACCGCCTGGGCTTTTGTGATCAGTTTTATTTTTCCCGCTATTTCAAGCGCCACCAGCAGGGGACTCCGACTGGTTACCGCAGCCGCATGAAAGGGCTGCGGCAGAGGCCGCAAACCTAAAACATTTCTTTCCAGGTGTTGGTGATGGATTCCTTTTCCTCCGCCATGGGGAGGGAAAAGATAAATTCTGTGCCGACGCCTTCTGTGCTGATGACATCGATATTCTCCTTGTGGGCCTGGATGATTTCTTTTACAATGGAGAGACCAAGCCCCGTTCCTTTTTTATCTTTTCCGCGGGAGGTGTCGGTTTTATAAAAACGCTCCCAGATTTTGCCAAGGCTTTCCTTGGGAATGCCAACACCGTGATCTTTGACAGAAATGAATAGCTTTTCATGGTGGACGCTGGTATCAATATTGATGACAGAATCCGGATTGCTGAATTTGATGGCGTTGTCGATCAGGTTGTAGAGAACCTGCTGAATGCGGGATTTATCGGCATACACAACCTGCTTCGTGTCAGAGAACGTCAGCTCAAAGGTGATTTTTTTGTCTTTGCAGCGCCCCTCAAATGTGGCGAGGATATCCCGTATGACCGTATTGATATCAAAGTTGCTTTGCTCCAGATAGATGCCTTTGGTATCAAAGGAGTTGAGTGTCAGAAGACTTTGGGTCAGCTTGGTCAGACGATCTGTTTCTCCCAAAACGATTCCAAGGTATTTTTCCTGAAGTTCGGGCGGAATGGTTCCGTCCAGGATGGCCTCCAGGTACCCTTTGATGGATGTCAGGGGGGAGCGGAAATCGTGGGATACATTGGCCACGAACTTATGCTGGTCCTCTCCAATATTATTCAGGCGAAGGGCCATGTCGGAGAGGGTATTGGCAAGATACCCCATCTCGTCGTGGGCTTTTACATTGGGCTGGTAGGTGAGATTTCCGGCTGCATACTCTTTGGCCGCCCGGGTAATCCGGCCAACCGGTTTGCTGACGATCTGCTCAAACAGGATGAGAAGGCCGAGGGCCAGAATCATGGTACCGGCCAGCGTCAGATAGGCGACCAGCAGGATCTGTTCCCGGGTGCGCTCCAGCAGAGACACCGGATAATGGGTGATGACATAGCCCAGAGTGCTGGTGCCCCGGATCAGAGGCTGGTAGACGGAAATCATGGTCTGGTCAAAACAGCCGTAAAAATCTCCCGCCATGTACCGGTTTAAAACACCGTCGTAGGGATGAAAGGAGGGAATGGACTCCGGAGCAGTGTCCGTACCGACGGAGGTCAAAAGCGTATTCTCCTGATTGATGATCCAGACGTCACAGTTTCGGGAGGAAGCGATGGCTTCCAGCTGCAGACGGTTGGGGCGTTCGGAAGAGGATCCGCTGTATGTAGTGGCTACCAGAGAACAGCTCTGGTAGAGCCGGTCAATGGCCTTTTGCTCCAGAGAAGAGTAGACCAGGCGGGAACCCAACGTGGCGATCAGGATAAAAGCGGCCAGCAGCACACAAAAATATCCGATCAGAAATTTTAGGCGGAGTACGTGTTTCATTGTTTTACCTCAAATTTGTAACCGATCCCCCAGACGGTCGTCAAAGCCCAGCTCGGATGGTCCTTGATCTTTTCACGGAGACGTTTGATGTGAACATCCACCGTGCGGGTGTCACCGATGTATTCATATCCCCAAATGTGATCCAGAAGCTGTTCTCTGGTAAAGACCTGATTGGGCGAGGAGGCCAGGAAGTATAAAAGCTCCAGCTCCTTGGGAGGCATCTCGATGGAGTGGCCATTGTAAATGACGGAATAATTGGTGAGGTTGACAATCAGATCCGGATATTCCACGTAGCGGCCGGTCTGGGCCGGGAGAGGAATGGACGGAGAGGAGGGCTGCGGCTGGCTCCGGCGCAGAACCGCCTTTACGCGGGCCACCAGCTCTTTGGAGTCAAATGGCTTGATCATATAGTCATCGGCCCCCAGCTCCAGTCCCAGAACCTTGTCAAAGATCTCTCCTTTTGCGGAAAGCATGATAATCGGAATGGAAGAATCCTTGCGGATTTCCCGGCACACCTGATAGCCGTCCATTCCGGGAAGCATAAGATCCAATAAAATCAAGTGGGGGCGAAAGTCCCGAAACGCCTTCAGAGCCTCTTCGCCGTCCAGGACACATTTGGTCTCATAGCATTCCTTCATTAAATAGAGGGAAATGAGTTCGGCGATATTTTCATCATCGTCTACAATCAATATACGTTGTTTTTCTGCCATATGAATCTCCTATCTTATTTGAATTCCACGATTGTTACGCCGGTATCGCCCTCTCCGAAATTGCCGAGGCGGAAGGATTTGACGTATTTTAATTTTTTCAGGTGACTGTGAACTCCGTTCCGCAGCGCGCCGGTTCCTCTGCCGTGGACCACGCGCACCTGGGAGAGATGGGCGAGATACGCATCATCCAGATACTTATCCAAAACAGCCAGGGCTTCATCCACCGTCATGCCGATGAGATTGACCTCCGGCGATACGTAGGCACTCTTGGACATTTTGATTTTGCTGGCGCTGCTTTTTTGCTTTTTGCTGTCCATGCCGACGCCGGTCACGGTATCTTCCTGGATCAGCTCGATGTCTTTGATGTTTACCTGGGAACGGAGGATGCCCATCTGTACAAAGAGATCTCCTTTGGCATTGGGCAGGGTGCTGACGGTTCCCTTTAAGTTCAGGGAAAGAACCCGGACGGCATCGCCGATCTTCAGATCGGTGGGCTTCGTCATCTTTTTCGCCGGTTTCTTCGGCTTTAACGCCAGCTTGGAGCTGTTTTCATCCAGTTTGGTGCGGAGCTTGCTGCGCTCGGCTTCCAGCACCTTGCTGATGTTGCCTCCGGCTGTCTGCTTATTGATGATGCGGATGGTTTCGTCGGCGAAATCTTTGGCATTCTGCAGAATATCCTGGGCCTCTTCCCTGGCCTTATTCAGGATACGTTCTTTCTGGCTGTCCAGTTTTTCCTGCTTTTCTTCCAATCTTTTTTTTAGTTCGGCGGATTCCTGCTTATAGCGGGCGATTTCCGCCTGTTCTTTTTCAATGGTGACGCGGGCGGCTTCCAGATTGGAGATGACATCCTCAAAGCTTTCTGCCTCCGAGTCAATGTGTTTTTTCGCCTCGTCGATGATAAATTCCGGAAGCCCCAGTTTCTGGGAGATGGCAAAGGCATTGCTCTTTCCGGGAATCCCGATCAGCAAGCGGTATGTGGGGCGCAGAGTTTCCACATCGAATTCACAGGAAGCGTTTTCCACCCCTTCCGTGGAAAGGGCAAAGATTTTCAGCTCACTGTAATGGGTGGTCGCCATGGTGCGCACCTTCATGTTGTGAAGGAAGGAAAGGATGGCGATGGCCAGCGCGGCGCCTTCCGTCGGGTCCGTACCGGCTCCCAGCTCGTCAAAGAGCACCAGAGACTGGTCATCGGCCTTATCCAAAATTTTTACAATGTTGGTCATGTGGGAGGAGAAGGTACTGAGACTCTGCTCGATGCTCTGCTCATCTCCGATGTCGGCATAGACTTCGGAAAATACAGCCAGTTCTGAGCCGTCGAAGGCCGGAATATGGAGGCCCGCCTGTCCCATGAGGGTGAACAGGCCGACGGTTTTTAGAGAAACCGTTTTTCCGCCGGTGTTGGGACCGGTGACGATCAAAAGGTCAAAGGCATCGCCCAGCCAGATGTCGATGGGCACCACCTTCTGCTTGGGAAGGAGCGGATGGCGTCCCTTTTTGATCCGGATATAGCCCTTCGTGTTAAAGACGGGCTCACTGCCGGAATACTGGCGGGACAGCGTCGCTTTGGCAAAGATGAAATCCAGCTCGCTTAGGATCTCCAGGTCATATTTCAGCTGTTCCATATACTGGGCGGCTTCATTGCTGAGGCGGGCCAGGATGGCTTCGATTTCCTTCTGCTCTTTGATCTCCAGCTCCCGGATTTCGTTGTTCAATTTGATGACCGCCATGGGCTCCACGAACACGGTAGACCCGCTGGAACTCTGGTCATGGATCATGCCGGGGATCTGAGATTTGTTTTCCTGTTTGACCGGTACGCAGTAGCGGCCGTTTCGCATGGTGATGACCGCATCCTGCAAAAGAGAGCGGGAAGAATTGACGATACTGTTTAACTGGGTATGAATCTTATCGCTGGCAGCGCGCATGCTGCGGCGGATGCTTCGAAGGGCCGGGCTGGCGTCATCGGCGATTTCTTCTTCCGAGATGATGCAGCGCTCGATCTCATGCTGCAGCGGCGTCAGCGGCTCAATGCCCTGAAACCGCTCATCCAGGGAATCCTGTGTCTCCTCGTCATTTTCCCTGCGGCCATAGCTTTTGGCCCGGGAAGCTGTCTTCAGCAGGGAGCTGATGTTCAGAAGCTCCACGATGCCCAGGGAGGCCCCCACCTGCAGCCGCAGGAGAGAATCCCGGATGTCTCTGGCACCGGAAAAGGAGATGCTTCCCCTCTGCAGAATCCGGGAGAGGGCATCGCTGGTCTCCTTCTGGGCCCGGCGGATGGATGTCAGGTCATCCATGGGCGCCAGTTTTTTACACATGTCCTTTCCCAGGGGGGTGGACGCATACGTGGTAAGCTGCTCTATAATCTTGTAAAACTCTAAGGTTTTTAACGCCTTTTCGTTCATGATATCCTCCATTTCAAATAAAAAGCCGTTTCATCAAAGCCTGCCGGTGTCCCATCATCGGGCAGAAGAGGAAAGGCAGGTATGGACGGCTGATTATGATTTGCTGTTATTATACAATAAATCAAAAAGGGATACAAGCAGAGTTCGAGGTCTCTTCCCGTGTCTGGCTCAAAAATTGCTCATTTTTGTGTTTGTCGCGGAATGGAGGGAAAATACTGCAATGATTTTGCAAATTGGAAATATTTGTTTGAAAGAAATCGGACAAAAAGGGATTAACCTGAAAAAATGCATAAAGTAGTGGAATAAAACCAGATATGATGATATAATTATGAACATAAATGATGCCTTTTTGAAGAAGTAGATACGTAAAAAAGTGGGTGGAAAGTGGAATGGAACGGTTTGACTGGGAGCGCGGGCTGATTCATATGGTGTTTGCCAATGCGGATATGTATTATCTGGGGAGTTTAGTGCGGCTGGATTCCCAAAGATACCTTTACTATGAACTGAAGAAAAAAGGATATACGGCAGTACTTTTTTTATCCGGCTCACAGAGAGAGGGGCGATACGAGGCAGAGATGCTGGATGCGGAATCCTGTTCTGTCTATGACAAATATGGCAGGACGGTCTGGGATATTTTTCGTACAGCCGAGCAGCAGGAGAAGAAGAGCGTTTTATTTAAAAATCTGCACTCATTTCTGCGGCAAATGCTGGAGATGATGCGCAAAGAGAGACGATTCGCTTTTGTATTTTCTGTGGAGACGTTTGCGGAGCTGAAGCAGTACGATGAGACGGTGGGAGAACTTTTGGAGTGCGCAGCTAAAAACAGCGGCAGAGGGCACATTATCCTGGTGTGTGCGCCGGTGACAGCTCAGGGGACCAGGGAGTATTTCTCCGATGCCCGGGGAATCTTTCAATCGCGGCTGTTTCCGGAGATACGGGAAATTTTTCAAGGTCCTGCCAATGTACATATTTATGAAAAGCTGAAGGAAGAGATGGGGGATCGGATGGTGCTGCTGAATCTGCTGGAGCGGGAGCAGATCAACAGACTGGTGCGCCGGTTTCTGATGGAGAAGCGAACTCTCTGGGAGGAATACGCAGACCGGTCGGATGATTATGGGGACGTGATCTGGGCCTGGTATCACTGCAGCGGCTTTCGTGAGAAGGAGAAAAATCTGCTTCCGCAAAACGACACCCGAATGCTGCAGGCCATTTGGAAATGGCTGTCTGAGCCGGGGATGCTGGCCAGACTGGATGGCCGGGTGAGCAGGCTTCGGGAAGAGGCGGGGAGCGGTCAGCCTTTATGGAAATGGATGATCCGCCGCTGGCCTGAGGATAAATGGATTCGCTGTATCTATGAGGACAGCGCCATGCTCCGCAAATTGGAAAGCCTGCGGTTGGCCGATTTGGATACGGATAATGATCCGGCTGCCGCAGCCAGAATCTGGTCTTTGCTGTCTCAGATCACGGACGAGCTGAAGCGGCCCAGCAGGCTGCTGCAGGATGGGCAGGCAGGGAGCTATCTGAATCAGTGTATCGAGTTTTTGCAGAAGGGCTGGAAACAGAACGATATTTTTTTGACAGAAAAGGCCTGTGAAGCTTTAAAATATGGTGTATGCGGACCATCGGCACGGACTGACGGGCAGGAACAGAGCGAGTTTGGAGATCCCCGCCGTTCCCTTTACATCAGCATCCTCCAGATCGCGGAAAAGATTTGCGGCATGGAAAAACAGTATGAGGAAGATGGGCGGGAGATCCGGAGACAGGCGAAAGAGCTGGGGGAACGGATTCGGGAAATCCGGGCTTATGAAAAGAAATACGGCAGGGAGGAGCGGGAACCGTCGGGGAAAAGCGTGGTATCCGGCGCTTTATACCAGCTGAGTGTGAAAAAAGCGGAAGCAGTGGCCCTGCAGAGAGATATAAAAAATCAGGAAAAGCTGCGGACCATGAACCTGGAACTGATGGAAAAAGGAAGGCAGAATATCCGGGATATGGAGCAGGCCATCCGCAGTATTATGATGGAAGGAACGGATCAGATGAAGAAAAACGCCGACTATGCCAATGGACTCATCCGCCGTTCCCTCATGGAGAATGATCGTTTGCTGAAAGATCTGTCTGAGGCGGTGCAGGAAAATAAAATCCGCATTGAAGAGATTCACCGAATGCACGGTGATGCCATGCAGGACAGCTTTATGGATATTGACCTGGAATTTGACCGGATGGCGAAGGAAGGGCAGTTATACGAACAATAAAAGAGAATCCTATGGAGATAGTGGTTGGAAAGTGGTGTGACATATGGTGAATTTAGGAATGGATTTTGGAAGTACCTATACGATTGTATCCATTTTCAGAGAGGACACCCAGATGCTGGAGGCCATTGTGCTGAACCAGGGTCTGCCGTTTGTCCCTTCGGTGGTTGCGCTGGACAATGGACAGTATGAGTACGGCAGGGCGGCCAAGAGCCGTACAGGCAAGAAAGGAGTGGCTGTTTACAAAGCATTTAAAATGCTGCTGACGGAGACAGATAAAGAAAAGCTCAGGGAGCGGGGGTTCGATGAAGCGCATACGCCGGAGAAGATTGCCCGGATTTTCATTGAAAACGTGCTGCGCCAGATTCTGAAGGATCTCCAGGAAGACCGGATCGGCAAACTGGTGGTGGGCGTACCGGAGATCTGGAACGAAGGATTCGGCACCGTGGACGGAAGGACCATCATCCGCAATATCTGCCGCAGCCTGGAATTTGTGGATAAGGTTCAGGTGGTCAGCGAGCCGGCCGCGGCCAGCGCCTTTTTTGCCCATAACTTTTATCTGAGCACCAAGGAAAACTTTGAGGGAAGAATCCTCCTGGTGGATTACGGCGGCGGGACATTGGATATCACGCTGACGGATGTCATCACAGTCGGCGATGAGGAAAAAAATTCCGTGGAGATCAAAGTGCTGGAACGGACCGGAGCGGGGGAAAATGAGGACAGGGAGCTGGGAAAGGCCGGTATCGTCTATATGGAGAACGTCATGGCGCAGGCCATCCTCCAAGCGGGAGCGGCTCAGAGCCGGGAAGAGCTGCTTTCAGACGGAAAATTCTATAAGGCAGTGGATGGGCTGGAACAGGAACTGCAGGACCGGACGGAAAAAATTCAGGATGTTTTTGAGGAATATGGACTGGATGATCCGGCGGAACTGCATAGGGAGCGGTTCACCATCCTTGAATATCGGGGAGAAGATGTGGAGATTTCCTATGGTCTGCTTTTGGACGTGTACGATGAGATCATCCGCCCTGTCTTTGCCCAGCAGCTGGATAAGATGACCAACTTCATGGATGAGGCCGGTATCCCGTATATGGACCGGGATCAGGATATTTTTAAGATCGCCCTGGTGGGGGGATTCGGCAATTTTTATCTGGTGAAGAAACAGCTGGAGGACAGGTTTAAGTTCAATGTCTATGACAAGCGCCGGGAACATATTATCCGAAACCGTGCTGACTGTGAGAAGGCCATTTCACTGGGGGCGGCTCTGCTGGCTGCGGATGTCATCGGCATCCGCAATACGGCTTCTTACTCCATCGGCGTGTGGGCCTATGACGGCAATGGAAAGGTATGCCCCAATTATGCCATCCGCTATAAGCAGGATATTGCGTTCAATGAAGTGTATTATGCCAGGGGGAGCAGGGACAATGAAATCTTTGTTATCCAGGCCATCTCCGGCGGCTTTGACAAATTTTTGGTGAATTTCGGGCATGACGACAGAACTGCCTGCTTTGCTCTGGCAAAAAAGAAGTTTTCCCAAAAGCTGTCCAATGTGGTGAAAAATCAGTACCACACTGCTGTGGTGGGATTTTCTGTGGATCCCTCCGGTGTGGTCAGCATCCACGTCCACGACTATGATATACTGACGGGAACCATAGGAGAGGAGGACCATGAAGTGGAGCTGACCCGGTTTGGGGAACTGTTTGAAGTGACGAAGGTGGGGACCATGAGACCAGGCGGCGATGCCGTGTGACAGGAAGGGAGCGGAATATGAGATTTGACAGGACAAGGGGGAGTATGGACGCTCTGGAAAAAAAAACGGAGCTGACTGCGGCAGATGCGCTGAATCTGTTTTATGATCTCTGCGGAGACATCAAAGACCAGACGGGTGAGGCGGCGGATCGTCTTCCAGTGGGTGACAGCGGTATGACGGTGACCAGGCTCAATTGGGCGGGACGGATGCTGCTGCGCATGGCCGCAAAACCAGAGATGAAAACAGGGGATGAAGAAAAGCAGGAGCGTCTGGCCCATGTCAGCGGGGAGCTGGAGCGCCTGACGGGAGAACTGGAGGAGACGGAGGCTGCCGCGGCGAAGGCTGTGCAGGAGGAGACTCTGCTGAGTGAAAGGCAGAAAGTCTTGAAAGAAAAAAAGGCAGGTCTTGAGCAGGAGAAAGAAAAGGAACAGAAACTGAAAGCGTCCTGTGCCGCACTGGAACAGGAGATCCGGACATACCGGGAAGTCAGTGTCCCGCGGCAGGAAGAGGAGCTGGAGCGTCTGACATCTCAGCTTGAGGCCCTTTGCACGGACTGCAAAAAAAAGGAAGAAGAGATCGGAAGATTGGAGCAGCAGCAAAAGGAGCAGGATCAGATAAAAGAAGAACTGGAAAATCAGCTGGCTGAGCAGCAGAAAAAGAAAGCAGAGAAAGTAAGAGAATGGAAGGGCGTGGAGGAGACGCTTCGGCAGATGCAGGAGGAGACGCAGAAACTGGGACAGCAGATCCTCCGAACGGAAGAAAACCGCAGAAGCCTGGAACTTCAGAAAAAGGAAAAGGAAGCCGAACTGGCAGGCCTGGAAGCCTGGTTCCGACAGGGAGAAGCCCGTGATCTGGCAGCAGGGATCAAGCAGTGCCAGGCGCGGATTCAGGCGTTTCAGGAGATTCGGGAACGGCTGGATGCGGAGTGGGAAGTCATCGGCGGTTTATTGGACAGAGACGCGCGGCCGGAGAATTCCCTGAGACGAATGGGGCAGGTGCTGGACAAATTGGAGGAAGCGCTGGAACAGTACCGCCAATGTTACTGCAGTGTGATCAGACAGTTTGATGACGGAGGAAAGAAGCTATGAAATGTCTTGCGTGTCAGATGGAATTGGAACAGGGAGTAGCCAAGTGCAGCGCCTGCGGATTTCCCGTGATCGGCAGTGTGGCCGGAAGCAAAGAAGAACAGCAGAATATAAAGCAGATGGCCCAGGAGTATCGGAAAAACCGTTTAAAGGGAATCCGTATCGGAATCATGGCTTATGGCTATGCCATGGATGGGGATGAACTGAAACTGGACCGCACCGAAGAGGTGATGTTTGCCAGTGCGGAGGAGATGGGAGTGGGCCAGACCGTATGGTGCGGTCAGGATTTTGCCCGGGTGGACGGGGATGAACGTGTCTGCGTACGAGTGATTTTGAAGAGAGAGACAGGAGAAAACAGGGTGCATGATCTGAATATGGCGCTTCCGGCCATTTCCGGATTCTGCCATATCGGTATCACGCTGCGGGAAGGACTCCAGGGGCAGATTCTCATGGGGGATGAAGGCTGCCATGAAAGGTCAGCGCTCTTTCCTCTGCTGTAATTGTCAATAGAAAAGGAGATGGAGGTATGGGGAGAAGAAGAGGGAGACGTCCTCCCTTCGAGATAAACTTTTATGCCAACACATCGGAACGATCGTGGGGAGACGGCAGTGTGTCCGGAATCGCGGCAGGGGTTTTACTGACGCTTTTGTTTGTGGGAGGCATATTGGTATGGATCTACTTGTTTTCGCTGGACGGGTCGGTCAGCCGTAAAATTTTGTTTACGGAGCTGGCTGTAAACGCCGTTTTACTGGGAATCAATGTTTTCCTGATCTGCCGGGTGGGATATGACGGATTTCTCAAAAATCTGCTCTGCACCTGGGGCGCCAATCTGGTTCTGACAGTGGCGGGATTTTACATAGCACAGATCCATCTGCTGGCTGTCCCGGAGGACGGAGGCGTTCTTCACGGTGTTCTGGAGTTTATTATCTTTGTACTGCTGTCGGCCCTCATGGCAGTGATTCCGGCACTGCTAATCTGCGGCATCATGTGGGTGATTATGGCGGTGTTCGGCAACGATTGAAAATCGGAAATGATGGGAAAAGGAGAGTGTGATACATGGAGTTTGGAAAGAAAATCAAGGGGATATTCGGCAGCAGCAAAGAACAGCCCATGACCGTTCCGGAGGAGAAAAAACAAGCAGCCTCCATCCGTCAGGAAACGGAGAAGGTGAAAAACGCGCTGCTGGCACTTCGCCTGGTGGATACTACGGGCACCATTCCCCAGGAATATTTGGAAGAGTATAAAAAAATCATTCGCGGATTGACGGCACGCCTGGACAATGCCCAGGTATCCCTGCAGGACACGAAGCGGATTGACCGCACCCTGCTGTTCTTTGTGCAGAAGCTGGATACGGCGGTGAAAAATGGCTGCCGGGATACGGCGGAACGGATCAAAAACGGTCTTCTCTACGGCATCGGCAAAGCCCACGAGCCCATACAGGAGTGCGACTATGACAAGGCTGATGCGATCATGGAAGAGAGGGAAAAACGGCTGGATCAGTATCGGACCATCGTGGAATATTCTATAAAAGTGGATGAAAGGGAGCAGACCATAGCCCTTCAGTCAAAAAAATACGAAGAAATGAAAGAAAAATTCCAGAAAGCCAGAGAAGCGGTACTGCTGGAATCCAAACAGAATCCCCATTTGGTTAAGCTCATAGATGAGTACGGGGAAGGCGTCAGGACCGTGGATCCAGATGCCTACTCCCTGGTGGTCAGAAGAAACGGCGTGCAGCAGTTGTATAAGAATCTGAAACAGCTGAAAGCCCAAAAGGTTCTCAATGAGAACGCGGCCAATACCTGCCGCCGGATCATAAGCAGCGAGGAGAGCATACTCACGGAGATGGCGCATCAGGTGGATCAGCATCTGCTGGAGGAAGTGATGCAGCATGAGGAGGATTTCCGCAGGCGTTTGGTGGATCTTCAAAAACAGATGCGGGAGCTGGAGGAGCTGGGCGATCGGTTCAGCGATGCGGTGGATCAGGTATTTTCCTCCCCTGCCATGGTGGATTTCATCATCAAGGCTTCTCTGGAGTACGATGATATGGAAAAAGAGATCCGAAGAAACGAGGAAGGGCGGGAAGAGGGACGCCGCCTGATGCAGGAAGAGGAACAGGAACAGATGTACAGCCAGCAGGAACAGCATTCCCAGCTGATCAATAATTAAAGGAGGACGGCGATGAAAAAGGGACCATTGTTTCCGAAAAAGGGAAAACGGGATGTGGATCATGAGATCCTGGAGGCAGGGGTGCGCATGAGCGGACTCCAGAGAAAATACCGCGTCATTGTGGAGCGGGAGCTGCGGGCCATCCGTTACAGCAGAGAGCGCAGGCGGGATAATCCCAAAGCCGTGACGAATCTGAAGAATGCCTATTATGCTCTGACCGTGATCAATCGCGCGCAGGAGCGCCTCCGCGAGATTACTACCATTCAGGAGCTGTCCAAGGCCATGAACGAGATGGGAGCGGTGCTGAAGATGATGAACCGCATCTCCGGAAGAGCAGAGAAGGTGGACGACAGACAGATCCGAAAAGACCTGCGGAAGATGGACAAGGCCGAGGGAAGAGACGGTACCGGTATGCAGAATATTTTCCAGGCTCCTCTGGACACCCTGGTGGATGACGATGTGGTGGAACGTTTGCTGAAGGGCGCCAGTCTGGAGGAATGTCTGGATATGGAAGAAGGCATTCAGGCCGGGATGGAGGATGTGCTTCCTCTCGGTGAGGAGATTCTGGATGGTCTGGACAGCGAAGAAGCTCTGGATCAAAGTATGGCCGATATCGACGAGCTGATCAAAAATCTGTGAGGAGGGGGCTATGGACAGCTATATCAATAAAATGCAGGAAAAAGAGAACCTCTGTCTGGCTTATATGCAGAAGGCCGATGATGTTTCGGCCGCCAATGGATACGCGCCCTCCAAGGAGGAATGTGTGTATCTGCAGAAAGCCGCCACCCTGCGCTACGAGATGGCGCAGATGAGTGTGGGGGAAGAGCGGCTTTATCAGCAGCGCAAGGTGCAGGAACTGAACCAGAGAATAAAAAATATCGTTCGTCTCATCAATCCGGAAAAATATCGGGAGGTGCAGGAAGGCGAAGCAGAAGCCAGGAAAAAGAAAGCGGCAGCCGATACGAAAAAGAGCAGCAGCGGCGGCGGTGCCGCTCTGCAGACAAGGCAGGAAACGGTTTCCGATGCCGCTGTGGAGAGTTGGTTTAAAGAGGCGCCGAAACACTCTTTTGCCGACGTGTCCGGCATGAGCGCGCTGAAAGAGCGGCTGCGGGAATGCATCGCCGACTCCCAGCTGAATCAGCTGAAGGAGTATTTGAAAATGAAAAAGCTGCATTCGTATTTTTTCATCGGTCCTCCCGGCTGCGGAAAGACATATATCATCGAAGCCTTTGCCCATGAACTCATGGATAAAAATTATAAATACATTTCTCTGGTAGGTTCCGATATTCTCAGCCGCTTTGTGGGAGAGGCGGAAAAGATCATCACCAGGCTTTTTGAGGAAGCGGAAAAAAACGCTCCCTGCATCGTATTCATCGATGAGGTGGACGGTGTGTGCAAGAACCGGTCGCAGCCCATGCTTCCCGAGTATGCCGCATCTCTGACCACGGCTTTTCTCACCGGCTATAACCGGATCAACAACTCCGATAAGCCCATCATCTTCATCGGCGCCACTAATTATCCCAATCAGGTGGACAGCGCCATGCTGGACCGTGTGGAGCTGGTGCGCGTACCTTTTCCGGATCAGGAGGCCAGAACGTTTTCTTTTGAAAAGCATTTCCAGTCCATCATTCAGCTGGAGGACGGGTTCTGCTTTGAGGAAATGGCGGAACGGACGGATACTTACAATTACCGCGATATCCAGCGCCTGGCGTCCAAGATCAAGACCATGGTGCTGAAGGATGTGATGAGTCGATATAAAAAAGAGAACGATGCTCTGGAAGCGCTGAAAAGCGGCGGGTATCGTCTCACCAGGGAGCAGTTTGTAAAGGCTCAGGAGAACTGTCTGCCCACGCCCAAGGAAGACATTATCCGGGAGCTGGATGAGTGGGAAGAGAAGTTTAAAAGCAGCATAGATGAATAAAGCATCCGGAAGCGTTTGGAAGCAGCAGGAACGCGGCCGCGGGAAATGGGAAGAAGTAAGGAGAATGGAACATGGGACAATGGCTGAGCACATATGAGGAAAAGGCGCCTGCGCAGCGGCTGGATGGGCTGTGCGGCTGCGGGTATTGGAAAGCATTGCTGAAAAGCTGCGTTCCCGACCCGGATTTGGATGCCTATTTTGGCGTGGAGAAAACCCATGCTTTTTTGCTTTGCGGACCGGCGGGGGTGGGAAAAACGACCCTGGCCAGGGCTCTGGCCGGGGAGCTGGGAGCCGTGGGATACCGGTTTGCCGCAGTGCCCGGGGAGGCGCTGAAAGGAGAATCCGAAGAAGAAGACTGCGGCAGAATCGCGGCGCTTTTTCGGGAACTGGAAGAGGCTGCGGCCGACGGGGAAACGGGCTGGTGCCTTCTTCTGGATGATCTGACCCCGTTGGCCGGGGAAAAACGGGCCATGCGGGTTCTCTGCGTGAAGCTTCAGGACATGGCAGGGGCCGGTCTGCCATTTACGGCGGCAGCCACGGCGGAATCTCTGGAGCTGTTTCCCGCGTTTCTGGACAAATATATGATTCCCTGTCGGATATCTCCGCCCGACGAACAGGAGCGCAGGGAGTATCTGGAGGATATGTTTGAACGGCGGATCCACAGGGAATCCGGCCTGTCCTATGACTGGATGGTGAAACAGACGGAGGGGTTTACTTATCGGGAACTGTCCGACTTATCCAGGCTGGCTGGGATGCTGATGAAGCAGAAAGCGTTGGATTTGTTCGGCTACCGCAGAGAACTCATGGCAGAGGCCATAAAAAACGGAAAAATCTCCATGACAAAAGAGTTATTCGTCCAGATGACTGGGAGACTGGAGGAAAGGAGGCCTGCGTCAGGAGTGCTTTTTGGACAGCAGGAGGATGCCGGAAAGGAACGAAAGGTTTCCTCACAGGGGACAGAGCCGCGCCATGACACGGAAGAGAGCCTGTCGGATGAGGAAGAGATGGATTTTCTGGAAAGTCTGAATATGGATATCGAGGATTTATAGTAGAAGAGGGCCGCGGGAGGAATCAGCCATGTGGAGATGTTCAAAATGCGGGGAATGCAATACAGAGGGTCCGGTGTGCCGCCGCTGCGGCAGTTCCCGATACGAAGATTACGAGAACTATATGACGCTGTTCGCGCTTCCGGAGCGTGTCCGGAAACAGTATGCAGAATCAGTGGAAAAGCCGGACGCAGATGGGGATAAGGGGCCGAAAAAGGCAGAGACTGAAAGAGAAAAAGAGGATAAATATGGGCTCCGGGAGTCCGGGGGAAGCGCCAAAAAAGACAGAAAAAGAACAGCGCGGATTATGGTCGGTGCGGCGGCAGGCATTTTGCTGCTGGCAGTGGTTTTCAGCTTCGGACGGAATCCTTCGGAAAGCGGCGCAGGAGGAAAGCCGGAGAGCAGCGCCACAGAAACAAAGGAATTGGATCTTTCTCTTGGAATTGGGAACGGAGAAATAGAGGAAGCGTCGAACGCCGAAGCGGACAGTTCGGAGGAGGGGCAATCGGCAGAAGAAGAGACGGAAGAAGAAGCTTTCGCTGACAACATGTTGATGATAAATTCTTTTAAGGATTATCAGACAGCGACGGGGGAGAGTATGCTGGGAGGGCCAGTGACGAGGGGAGAAATCGTTTCGGTTACTTTTTCGGATTCTGCGGAAGCGGAGGATTCGGCCGCTTCTGAGGAGGATCGGTGGGATGTGTCTCAGGAACAGGATGGAAGCGTGATGGCCTGGTGCAGGGAAGCAGAGGGCGGATATGCGCTCTATATCGCAGGAGAAGGCGGAGTGACAGCCAATCCCGAAAGCAGAAGTCTGTTTGCGTATTGCCCCAATATTCGGGAAATCCATTTCAATGGAAATTTTGACACATCCATGGCAGAAGACATGAGCAATTTGTTTTATGGCTGCAGTCGTTTGATCAGTGTGGATGTGGAGGGCTTTGATACCTCCCAGGTGACCGATATGCATGGAATGTTTTATGACTGTACCAGTCTGACGGCTCTGGATGTCTCCGGCTTTGATACTTCCCAGGTAAGGGATATGAGATGGATGTTCCACAACTGCTGCTGTCTGACGACTCTGGATGTCAGCGGATTCGACACCTCCCAGGTGAGGGATATGGGAGAGATGTTCTGGAACTGCAGTATGCTGACGGCCCTGGATGTGACCGGATTCGATACCTCCAGGGTTACCGATATGTCAAGAATGTTTTACGGCTGCAGCGGACTGGAGCAGTTGGATATCAGCGGGTTTGACCTGACCAGAACAGAGGAAAGACAGGATATGCTGACGGGGACCCGCTGGGAATAAAGATATCTTTTGGGCTGAAAAGGCTGAATTGCGGAATGCGGATCAAATGAAAAAAGGAGGATGCCATGTGGAAATGTCCAAAATGCGGAACAGAGAATGAGGCTGGCTGGATTTGCAAAAAATGCAGACATGACGACAGCAAAAATTACGAGCGCCATCTGCTGCCGTTTCCTTTGCCTGCGCAAACGGTTTCCAAAAATCCGTCATTGCAAAAATCAGATGTGAAAAAAGAAAAAAAGAAGGACAGGAAGAGGACAGCTTTTGTGATGGTATGTAGTGTCCTGCTGATCCTGGTTGCCATGTTTAGTCTGGTAATGGGAGTTCTTCTCCTGCAGGAAAGTGATCTGCCCGGAAAAGTATTTGGTCTATGCTGGCTGGCAGCTGGAATTCTCAGTGGTTTTATCGTCTGGCTCCTCATGAAATGGCGAATACGTAAGAAGAAAGTGGTTGAAACGGAGCAGTCAGAAATGGAAAAAGGATCCACAAGTTTCTCATCTCAAAAAGATGAGGCGTAAAAGAAGGACATCTTTTTCAAAAATTTTATTGACAATGGTATAACGCGGTGCTATAGTAAAGTACGATTGAAAAGCAGACAAAGACGTCTCAAGGAAAGATGTCTTTGCCTGCTTTTTTTGTGTGATAAGCACGGAAAGCGACTGCCGTGCCTGCACGAGCAGACATTGCCGGGCAACGGACAGCGAACAGCAATGCCGTGAGCTGGCCGTGGTATCACAGCGGATAAGGGAAGTTTGCCCTATCCGATTTTTAGAAAAAACAGGAAATGGAGGTACGAATATGCGTCTGACACCCAAGGAACAGGAAAAGCTGCTGCTGCATATGGCCGGTAATCTGGCCAAGGAACGCAAGGAGCGCGGCCTGAAATTGAATTATCCGGAAGCGGTGGCCTATATCAGCTCGGAGCTGATGGAAATGGCCAGGGATGGGAAAATGGTCACAGAGCTGATGCAGCTGGGAGCGGCGCTGCTGACCAAAGAAGATGTGATGGATGGCGTAGCCGATATGGTGGCGGAGGTTCAGGTGGAAGCCACATTCCCGGACGGGACAAAGATGGTTACGGTTCACAATCCCATACGATAGGAGGTATTTGCCATGAAGATAGGAGAAATCATGCCCCTGGAAAGGGAAATCGTTCTCAATGAGGGAAAGCCCGCCGTCACCCTGATGGTGGCCAATACCGGCGACCGTCCGGTGCAGGTAGGCTCCCACTTTCATTTTTTTGAAGTCAACCGATGCCTTCACTTTGATCGGGAAAAAGCATATGGGTATCATCTGGATATTCCCTCAGGCACTTCCGTGCGGTTTGAGCCGGGAGAGGAAAAGGAAGTGCAGCTCACCGCCATGGGCGGAACCCGGAGAGTGTTCGGCCTCAATGATCTGACCTGCGCCCAGACCACAGAAGCCACCAAACAGGCTTCCCTGGAGAAGGCAAGACAAAAAGGTTTTATAGGCGATTGCGAAACTCATAGGTAGAAATAGAAGGGAAAAGTGAAATCCCGGACGGCCGGAGAGAGCGAGCCTTTTCCCTGTCGGGGCGCTCTCGCTCCGTGAAAAACGTAGCGGTACTAGGATTTTCC
>DVJD01000040.1 GCA_018710785.1 Candidatus Fimimorpha excrementavium | reverse complement strand
GTAAGCGGACGGAATGAGGACTTTTTCTTCTTTCAGCTTGCTGGCGATCTGATACGGACCGTAGCCCTCAATCGTCATGGCAAAGATGCGCTTGACCACCTCGGCGGCTTCGGGGTCAACCAACCATTGGTCTCTTGCTTCGTTCCAGAGATAGCCGTAAATGACCGTGCCTGTGAGGTGCTTGCCGGACTTGCCTTTGGACTGGACAGTGGAACGGATTTTACGGCTGGTGTCTCTGGCGTAATACTCGTTCATAATGTTGCGGAAAGGGGTAAAATCATCGTCACCTCTGGCACTATCCACGCCGTCATTGATGGCGATAAGTCGCACGCCACGCTGACGCAGGATTTCCATAATCTGACCGACTTTCAGATAGTCACGACCCATGCGGCTCATGTCCTTGATACACAGGTACTCCACATTCCCGGCTTCCACCTCTTTCATCATTGCCAGAAATCCGGGACGGTCAAAGCAAGTACCACTAATGCCATCGTCCGTGAAATGGACAATGTTTGTAAAGCCCTGCCGTGCGGCGAACTCCTCCAACATAGCCTTTTGATTGGAAATGGAATTGCTCTCACGCTGCTGGTCATCATCTTTGCCAAAGTCATCACGGCTCAGTCGTTCGTACAGAGCAGTGATTTTCTCGTTTTTTCTCATAACTTGCGCTCCTTTCTTCGGTTTTAGGTTGTGTGTTCTAAGAGACTTCCCAACCGCTTGATTAAGAAGTCTTTTAGAGCATACAACACCATGAACAAATTTATATTTTCTTATCCGACGAAGGTATATTTTGGAGAAGGGAGTGCCGCGCAGGCATTGAATGCGGAGCTTGGAAGGCTTGGCGAAACCGTTATGATGGCATATGGCGGCGGCTCCATGAAACGGAACGGAATTTATGAAGAACTGAACGAACTGCTCACAAAGGCGGGCAAAAAAGTGGTGGAGTTTTCCGGAATCATGCCGAATCCGACCTATGCAAAAGTTCAGGAAGGAGCTGCGCTTGTCCGTGCCCATCATGTGGATTTTATTTTAGCGGTGGGAGGCGGAAGCGTGATCGACTGCTGTAAGGTGGTATCTGCGCAGGCTGTTCTGGATGAGGATATTTGGGATATGGAGTATCAGAAAGGACAGTTTCCCGCAGCAGGGATCCCCATGGGAGCAGTTGTCACCGCTTCCGGAATCGGTGCTGAGATGAATGCCGGTGCTGTCATCACCTATGAAGAAAAAACATGGAAGGGACCGATTGTCGGAACTTCTGCTTCTTTTGCGGTTCTGGATCCGGCTTATACCATGTCAGTTCCGCCGATGCAGGTGATGTCCGGCGCTTTTGATACACTCAGCCATGCCATGGAGACCTACTTTGGAACTTCTGATTCGGATAATGTATCCGACGATGTGGCACTGGCGATCATGAAAAACACAGTGGTTAACATGCGCCGCCTGCTGAAAAATGTCAATGATGTGCAGGCGCGCAGCAACCTGATGTGGGATTCTGCCATGGCAGAAAATGGAATTTTAAAATGCGGCCGTCTGACCGATTTTCAGGCACATCAGATGGAGCACCAGCTGGGCGCCTATACAGACTGCAATCACGGACAGGGGCTGGCGGTGATTCAGCCGGTCTATTACCGCCATATTTGGAACGATGCACAGGATAAATTTGCCCGGTTTGCAAAGGTGGTATTCGGCGTTGACAGCGCAGAAGCAGGCGTGGATGCGCTGGAGGATTTTGTCAAAGAGTGCGGACTGCCTGTGAAAATGAGCCAGCTCAAATCGACGGTGGAAATCACGCCGGAGGTGCTGAGAAAAGTGGCAGATACCTGCAGCATCATTTCCAGCAATCCCCGTCCGCTCAGCCGGGATGAAATTTATGAAATTCTTGTGGAATGTTTATAAGGAGAAAGGAAAATGAAACAGAAGCGAGTTTGGATTGCGGCAGTCGTCGTTCTGGTCCTGGCAGTTCTTGCTTTTGCCGGGTACAACATCTACCGTTATCCCGCCATGTTCAGAAATTTGACCGATGATTCACTGGATGCGCCGCAGGTGGAGGAACTGAGGGAAGATATCTTATCTCAGCCGGAGAAAAAGATATTGGTTGCTTATTTTTCCTATTCCGGTACAACCAGAACGGTCGCCAATGCAATCAGTGAACGAACGGGAGGAGATTTATTTGAGATTGCCGTGCAGGATGGCTATTCCAATGTATATACGGAATCCAACCGTGAAATCAGAAAGGATGAAAGGCCCGCGCTGAAGGATACGGTGGAACATATGGATGAGTACGACATTGTATTTGTGGGCTATCCTAACTGGAATGCAGACCTGCCCATGCCGCTTTATACATTCCTGGAGGAATATGATTTCAGCGGAAAAACCATTATTCCGTTTAACACCCATGGAGGAAGCGGATTTTCCAGAACCGTCCAGACCATTTCTGAGCTGCAGCCCAACGCAACCGTCCGTTCCGATGGATTATCCATCTCCAGAAATGATGTGGAAGGAGCGGAGAGCGAAGTTGTAAATTGGGTGCAGAGCCTTAATTTGGCAGCAGAGTAACGACAGCAGGGAAGCAAACCATCTTCCATCGGGGCGCTTTCGCTTAAAACATGAACCAACATGTATATTTCTTGCGATACTTTTCCGCCTGTTCATGTTGAAAACGTAGCGATACATAAGATTTTTCTGCGCCGTGTCCGGCTGGAAAAATCAAGTACCGACGTTTTCTAAAACCCTCTGGAAGATGGTTTGCTTCCCTGCGGCCTGTGTATGATCAGCCTGATAGAGGGGCACTTTGCAGGATTCTGAAAAACGTAGCGGTCCGGCAAAGTGTCCCCATCTCTCTCAGGCATCCGGTTTACAAATTGTCTATTTTCGTCAATGGGCAGTTACGCCTGCTTTGCCGCTTTCTTTTTTATGAGCTCTTTTCCGGATGTAATGACAATCGTCACACCCAGGATCATCAGAAGAACGGCGACGATCAGCTGGAGTCCTTCCACCATGAAGACACCGGTTCCGGCGCTGAAAGCACGGATCAGGGAGATGAAGCGCTGCACCAGTGCCGTAAAGGTTACAACCAGCATGATGACAAACGGAGGGATGAGGGTTCTCAATTCTCTGCCTGTCACTTTCAGGAATACACACAGCGTGATGAGCACCAGTGCGCTCAGCAGCTGGTTGGCGCTTCCGAACAGAGGCCAGATATTGGAATATCCCACCTGCGTCAGAATGTATCCGAATACAAGGGTGATCAGAGTGGCAAAGTATTTGTTGCAGAGAACTTTTCTCCATCCTTCGGCATGTTCCATATCATCTACGCTGAACAGCTCCTGGAAGGACATACGTCCGATACGGGCTACGGAATCCAGAGTGGTAAAGGCCAGAGCGGATACGCACATGGTCATGAAGCTTTGCGCAACGTATACCGGGATTCCGAACATTTCCAGGAATCCTGCCACACCGGAGGAAAAGATCTGGAACGGAGTGCCCACAGCGGCTGTCCCGTCGGCGCTTGCGGCAGCTCCTGCCACGCAGAGGGCGATGACGGCCAGAAGGCTTTCCAGAACCATGGCGCCGTATCCGACTTTCAGCATATCTTTTTCATTGGAGATGGTCTTGGAGGAGGTTCCGGAAGATACCAGACTATGGAAACCGGATACCGCACCGCAGGCGACGGTTACAAAAAGAATGGGAAACAGGGTCCCGAGACTTTCGTTTTTAAAGCCTGTGAATACCGGAAGATTCATGGTCGGATGTGCAAAAATCAGTCCGACGACAGCGCCGACGATCATTCCGATGAACATAAACGTGGACATGTAATCTCTTGGCTGCATCAAAAACCACATGGGAAGGACGGCTGCCAGGAAAATATAGGCAAACGCGATATAGATCCACATATCTTTGCCGAGAGTTACCGGCAGATTCATTCCGCATACAAAAGCCAGTACGGTGCATACCAAACCGAAGACCACTTCTTTCCAGCCTTTAAACTGCGCTTTTCTCTGAACCAAACCAAAGATGGCGGCAAACAGAATGAAAAACAGGGAAATACTTCCGGCTGCTCCGTTGACAGTGGCATTTTCAGACAGCGTGCTTACGCCGTCGGTCACCACATAGGCATTGAACGTATCGGCCACCATATCGGCAAAGGCTGCGATGACGATCAGGGTAAACAGCCAGCAGAATCCGAGGAACAGCTTCCGTCCTGTCTTGCCGATGTATTTTTCGATCAGAAGTCCCATGGACTTGCCGTCATTCTTTACACTGGCGTACAAAGCGCCGAAGTCGGTCACGGCGCCGAAGAAGATGCCGCCCAGGACGATCCAAAGAAGGACCGGCAGCCAGCCGAATGCAGCTGCCTGAATGGCTCCGGTGACCGGACCGGCGCCGGCAATGGACGAAAACTGATGGGCAAACACGGTCCATCCATCGGTGGGCACGTAGTCCTGTCCGTCGTTATGTACCACAGCAGGGGTTTTGGCCTTCGGGTCGATGCCCCATTTTTTTGCCAGCCAACGTCCGTACAATGCGTATGCTGCTATGAGACAGATGGCGGCGATCAGCACGATTACAAGTGTGTTCATGATTTTCACCTCTCCTTTTCAATGAAACAGTAAGTTATAGATCAAAGCCATATACTTCCCAGGAATATCCGTCAGATTTTGTGAAGCATACCAGACGGATGGCGCATGTTTATCGCGAAAAAAAAAACGCCCCCTGACAGATTGCTCTGTCAGAAGACGAAATGTCGATTCCGCGTTACCACTTCTTTTATCGGGTATACCGATCACTCAGCCCTGTCATTTCAGGATGGATTCAAACATACACTCTTTTCGCCAAAGAGGGCAGACTGTACCGCTGAAATCAACAGGTTTCCCTATAACGGGGGAATTCCGGTTCAGGTTACTGGTATGCCGTTCGCCCAAACTGCTCGCAGGTGATAGCTTTTCGGATTATGCTGTCCCTTCACACCATAGGGGATTCTCTGAAAGCATATGGTTCCGGAAAGTCCTGTCCTGTTCTTTGCATTGGCTTTTCTCAATTCGATTTTATTATAACGCAGTCACACAGAATGTCAATAAAAAAATTGAACCATATATGATTCAGTCATGCGTTTGTCCTGATGTTGGAAACTGCTGTATTGACACCATAGGCGGAAGTTTCCTATAATATAATAAGAATAATAGCGATGGGAAACGTGAAGTGATTTTAATGGAAGGATCATAAAAAGAGAACGATAGGCGATTGCGAAACTCATTGGAAGGAATAGAAGTTTTAAAGTGAGAACCCGGACGGCCGGAGAGAGCGAACCTTTTTCCTGTCGGGGCGCTCTCGCTCGTGAAAAACGTAGCGGTACTAAGATTTTTC
>DVJD01000039.1 GCA_018710785.1 Candidatus Fimimorpha excrementavium | reverse complement strand
GGCGGCAGGGAAGCAAACCCTCTGGAAGATGGTTTGCTTCCCTGCCGCCGTCCGGATTTTCATTTTGCTCCATCCCTTCCTATGCGTTTCACAATCGCCTGCTTCTACTGAAGATACTCCTGAATAATATCCGCAATCAATTTCTCTTCCTTTGGAGACAGTTTCTTTCCCTTAAACGTCCCCGTCTCCCCCTTTTCTTCTCTTACCGCCGCAATCTGGGCCAAACTTTTCTTTAAAGACTCCATATCGGATTTGCTTTCTTTTTTCATGGCTGCCGCGGCCGCCTCTCCCGGCTGCTTTGCCCGCTCCGTTTCCGGCTGCTTGTCCCTGGTTTCCTCCGCCGTTTCCCGTTTTTCCTTCTGCCTCCTCACAAACACGTCATCCTTCATTTTTCTTCTGGAAGATGCCTCTTCTTCCTCCGTATTTTCCGACGGAACGCGGACCACCAGAATATTTTCCAGATAATCACATATATTAGCCAAGAGGGCATCCCTCTTGGTTCCGGTATCCATAACGCTGTCTGCAAATACCAACACCAGCCCAAGGATAATGCCCACAGCAAACTGCAAAATCATGGTTCTGATTTCGGTTTGGTACCAAAAGGAGGCCAGGGTTGCACAGACACCGGCCAACAGACAGAGAAGGGCCCCATGGATGGCCAGACTTTCCAGCCGTCTCAAAGTTATCCCCATTTTCTTATACTGATACAGATTCTTTTCCACAAATGCGGGTACATTATTCACACCTTCATTCAAACGATATGTACTCTCATATTTCAATTTTAATCGTTTCAAAAAACTGTCCTTTGCCGACGCCATATTCTCAGCCTGGCGGATTAATCTCTTGTATGTTCCGTTTGCGATCAGTTTTCCCAAAACACAGATCACACAGATTCCGAGCATGGCATACAGCACATAGCCCCTTTCCAGATATTCCATCATAACGGATACTCCTTTCCTGTTTTCCTTTTTTCTGTCCCCATTATATCGTATCCGTCCTGTAAAAGAATGGAAAAAGGCTCGTATCTTTCTGACACAAAAGCCGCATATTTTGTCTGTTTGTTCCGATTCCTGTCTGTTTTTCTTCTTTTCTCTCCTTTTTTTGACCTATTTGTCGCAGAATATTGTATGATCTCCCCGCCGTTTCCATGATACACTAAGTTCCATACGAATTATCCCATACGAAAGCCATGGAACCGAAACAGGGGACGTTTTCCGCATCCTGTTTTGCATAGCAATCAGCAGAAGATGGCAGGATGGGACGAGTAACCGAAACGATTATGTAGCAGAAAGGAATCCATATTATGCTGTCCGATGAATTATTATTGAAAGTGTCTGAATTAAAATCCAACTATCCCGATTTAAAAGAAGTGCTGGAAATGCTGGAAAACGAGCAGAATCTGTTTCTCTCCAATATCTCCCATGAGCTGCGCAATGCTCTGACTCTGATGAGCAGTTCTCTCCAATACATAGAAGCCAGCCATCCGGAAATTCAGGATTATAAATATTGGAAAGAAACAAAACACGACTGCCGTTACATGCAGGCGCTGGTTCACAATATGTCTGATTTTACCAATGGCACCCAGTTAAACTGCCGCCGGATTGATCTGAACAAACTGCTTCGGGAAGCCTATCTGGCCTGCCTGCCCCTGACTGAGGGGACAGAAAAATCGCTGTCCTTCACCAGTCCCAGCGCCGTTCCGCCCCTCTATGCCGACCCGACAAAGCTTTTGGAGGTTTTTGTCAATCTGATAAAAAATGCCCTGGAATCCATATCCGACGACGGATACGTACGGATCACCTGTGAATCCGATTCCAGAGCGGTAAAGATCAATATTGAAGATAATGGGTGCGGCATCGAGGCAGACAAACTGGTCTGCATCTTTCAGCCCTTTGTCACCACAAAGCAAAACGGCACCGGTTTGGGCCTTTCTGTCGTGAAGCGCATCGTGGAAGCCCACGGCGGCCATATCACCGTCTGCTCCGCCCCGGGACAGGGATCGGTCTTCACCGTTTCCCTGCCCAAAAGCGACGACCGCCGTCCCTGACCGGGCCGCGGTAAAACAGAAGGCCGCACAGAAACCCGACCATAAGGCCGCCCACATGGGCGCTGTTGTTGACGCCGCTGTTGGCGAATCCGGTGTATAAGGTAAAGATTACCATGAGTACCATCTGCTGGATAGTGACCCCCTGTATATGTCCCCTCTCACGGATGACAATGTACAGCATCATGCCCACCACGCCGAAGATGGCGCCGGATGCCCCGGCCGTCAGCACATTCCAGTCATAGGTATACCAGTACCAGGCGACAGAGAGCACATTGGCCCCCACTGCCACTGCCAGATACAGAAGCAGATAGCGCCACCATCCGATCAGCTGTTCCAGAAAGTTTCCGATATACCACAAAACCACCATATTTCCAAACAAGTGGCTGAAACTGAAATGGAGAAACGCGCTGGCCAAAAGTCTCCACCACTGGGGATCTGCAATGAACTCGGCCACTTGGATGGCGCCATGGCGGTACAGCCACAGACTTGAATTTTCAGAAGACAGACTCATCCACAAAAACAAGAGCACATTAACCAGTACAATCATGGTATTGACGGAAAACGCATACCGGCTCCAGGGCTGCACGTTTCCGGACGTGTATGTCCTGCGAAAGCGGCCATTCCATCCATTTTTACGGGTATGGACGTTCTCTTTGCCCCTTTCGGCATCCTGCTTTGCCCAAGTCGTTCCCTGCCCGGATTCGCCCCGTTCTTTTTCCAGCACCTGATCGACGATCTGTTCCAGGCCGAAAAAATGCCCCGGCTGGTTTTCAAAAACAATCCTCTGTTTTAATGTGGTGTCAATCAGCCAAAAGTTATATCGCGAATTTTGCCTTCTTTTCTCCTGTTCCATATGCTCTGTGACAATCAGTCCCAGCAGTCGGCAGGCCTGCGCTTTTCCCTTTAAAAGCAGCTCCGTTTTCTGCATGACTGTCTCAAACATTCCGTTTTCCCCAAGCACCTGACTTCGGTCATCAATCAGGCAAACGCCCATGGCCTGCCGTTCTTCTATCCGAAAAAACAGGGAAATCTGCTCCACATTGGAGGGAATCCGCTGATATCCATGTTTCTCCAGTTCTCTTTGGAGGTGTTCCATCTGCATTGGCATACATCCTTTCTGTTTTTTACGAGTATACCATTCCTCATGGAAAAGTCAACGGAATCAGTCAAAACAAAATCCCTTCATCTCCCACATCCGGATTTTGGCGCCCTTCCATGCGATCTGCACTGGGATCTCTTTTTCTTTCGGATAATACCGTGTGGTAAACACCACTTCTCCTCCGTTTAGATAAATTTCCACAGCCGATGTATCTGCCAGAATCCGCACATTTTTCAGTACACCGACCTCCGCATGGCGCACCGTTCTGCCATATCCCACTTCATCGGTCAGCTCGATGGATGCACATCCGCCGCTGCCGGAAAAGGTAAGCCCCTCTGCTATGCGGACCGTACAGTCTTCGGTTTCCTGTCCACAGAGTTCCAAATCAAAACATCCGTTTTCCACCGCTATTTTCCCCTCTTCCACAAGGAGTTCTCTTCCACGCAATCCGTCGATCTCTTTCACCGGATACTGATACAGGATTCCGTCCTTTTCGGTCACTTCCCTCGGAAGCGTCAGAGCATGCTGCCATCCTCTCTCCACCGTGGGATTTTTATACTCCAAATCGCCGTCGGACAATCCCATCCATCCGATCAGAATCCGGCGTCCGCTCTCATCTTCAAATGTCTGAGGTGCATAAAAGTCGAATCCCATATCCCATTCCCGAAACTGTTTCACCGGCAGATATACCGTTTCGAAATCCTCTGCCTTCTCCTTTTCTTTCCCTTCCAAAAACGGAGGTGCATCCAGGATCACATAGCCGGAATGATAAATATTCTGAAACCGACGCGTTCCCCGCTTTACTCCCTGGGGTGAAAACGAACAAATCCATTTACCGCCGACGGAGAATAAATCCGGGCACTCCCACATATATCCAAAGGGTTCCGCCGCTCTCAGCTCCCTCTTGCGTGTCCACTTCTCTTTATCGTCAGACTGGTAGAAAAGAATGGCTCCACTTCCGTCTTTTCTCCGTCCCCCCAGCGCCATGTAATACCGGTCTCCTTCCCGGAATACTTTGGGATCCCGGATGTGACAGGTATAATCCGCCGGATAATCCGACTGCCTCAGAACGCATCGCTTATCTCCCATGGTATAGCCGTCTTCCGATTCCACCAGGATTGTATTTCCCTCCCGGCCATGAAATACATAATCAAACGCCCCGTCGTATTTGACGTTCCCTGTAAAAAACAGGGTCATTTTCCCGTCTTCCGTCAGCGCCGAACCGGAATAGACCCCGCTCACATCAAAGGGGCAGTCGGGGAGCAGGGGAATCCCATGATAGACCCAATGGATAAAATCCGCACTGCTGTAATGTCCCCATACCTTCAGCCCTCCTTCGGCGTCATAGGGTGTGTACTGGAAGAACACATGGTATCTTCCTTTATACTGACACAGGCCATTGGGATCATTCATCCATCCGGTGGGCGGCATCAGATGAAATTTCAGGCGCCATGGATCCGCCTCCACCTCCTCCCTGGTCTCCTGTTCCACACGATACGCTTCCTTTCTCAAAAGCTCCCTTAACTCGTTCATATTCCCTCTCATTCCTTTTTCTTCAATCACCTGACGGATCCGTTCCCGCTTCTCTTCACTGACATATCCATCATTCAAATATCTGGAAACCGTGGCCCTGGAAACCCCTGCCATATCAGCAATTTCCTTGATATTCATGCTTCCTCTCCCTCCAAATTCCGTTTTCTATTTATCCCTGCACACCTGGAAAATATAAAACTTCAGATAGTAAGATTCATCGGCGGACCAGAGAATGGGATGATCCGGCGCCTGAGTGCGAAACTCCACCTGGCGAAGCTGCCTGTGAACATCCTTTGCCGCCTGGCGGATGGTCTTGGTAAACAATTCATAGGTCATAAAGTGGGAACAGGAACAAGTCGCCAAAAAACCGCCGTCTTTGACCAGTTTCATGCCCCTTAAGTTGATTTCCCGGTACCCCTTCACCGCATTTTTCACAGAACTTCTGGACTTGGTGAATGCCGGGGGATCCAAAATCACCACATCGAACTGTTCCCCTGCCTTCTCCAGTTTCGGCAGCAGTTCAAACACATCGTCACAGACAAATTTTACCCGATCCGACAGGCCATTTAATCTGGCATTTTCTTCTGCCTGGCGCACGCCCAGCTCCGACGCATCCACGCCCAGCACTTCCCTCGCTCCGGCGATCCCGGCATTCAATGCAAAGGAACCGGTATGGGTAAAGCAGTCCAGCACCCGCGCTCCCCGGCAAAGCGGCTGAATCGCCAGACGGTTCAGCTTCTGATCCAGGAAAAATCCGGTTTTCTGGCCATCTTTCACATCCACCTGATATTTGACTCCATTTTCCTCGATTTCCACCAAAGTATCAAACGCAGGGCCGATGAAGCCCTTCACCAGTTCCATTCCTTCCTGTTTTCTTACTTTGGCGTCGCTTCTCTCGTAGACGCCCCGGATGACAATCCCGTCCTTGAAAAGGACCTCCTTCAGAATCCGTATGATATCTTCCTTCATCCGGTCCATACCGAGGGCCAGCGACTGAACAGAGAGCACGTCGGAAAATTTATCCACCACCAGACCGGGAAGAAAATCCGCTTCCCCAAAGATAATTCTGCAGCTGGATGTATCCACCGTCTTCTTCCGATACTCCCATGCCTGCTCCACGCGCATGCGCAGAAACGCCTCATCAATTTCCTGATCCTGCCTGCGTGTCATCATACGGATCCGGATTTTGGAGTTTTGATTGATAAATCCTCTTCCCATGGGATATCCGTCAAAATCGTGGACAAGGACAATATCTCCGTTTTCAAAATGTCCCACGATACTGTCAATCTCATTATCAAAAATCCATGCGCCTCCGGCCTTTACGGTACGCCCTTCTCCTTTTTTCAGCGTAACCACAGCCAAACCGTTTTTCTCTTTCATCCTATCCTCCATTCACGGGAACACTGTCCCATTCCCATCGCTGCAGCATCCCCGGCAGACTCATTTTTCCACTTTCTGAAGCCGGGCAAAGCTGGCAAACATCCGTTTTACCCCTGCTGTCTCAAAGTCCACCGTCACTTCATAATCTTTCTTACCTTCTTCAATTTCCCTCACAGTTCCGATGCCGAATTTAATATGGCGTACGGTGTCTCCTTCTTTATAGGAAAGTCCATCCTGTTTTTGTACCGTAAATGCTTTTCCCATGGATGGAGTCGGACTGGAAAAGCCCTTCCCATACGTATTTTTTTTCGGCAGGTCAAACACATCTTCCATGGATTTGGGCGATGTTCTGCCGCTTCCCTGGCCAAACCGGCTCATGGCCGCTCCAAACCCAAATCCGCCGGAAGACCTGCCTAAGCCAAATCCGCCCAATCCTTCCTTCTGCGGATTTTTATTCTGAGATACCTGCCCGCTGGATACCGAGAGCCGCATACCGCTTCCGGTATCATCCCGATCCAGCAGCTCCTCTGGAATCTCATCGATAAAGCGGGACGGGCGGTTATACTGCACATCGCCATGGACCGTCCGCATCTTTGCGGCAGTCAGCGTCAGGTGATCCATGGCCCGCGTGATGCCCACATAGCAGAGACGTCTCTCTTCTTCAATATCCGTGGGATCCCCGGACATCATGGACATGTAGCTTGGGAAAAGCCCCTCTTCCATGCCGCACAAATATACTCTCGGAAACTCCAGTCCCTTGGCCCCGTGAAGGGTCATCAGCACCAGACGGTTGGCGGAAGCATCCATGCTGTCGATATCCGCCACCAGAGCCACTTCTTCCAGAAAACCGCTCAGGGTCGGTTCGTCTTCTTCTGTGGATTCCTCATAATCGGCCGCCTTACTGATGAGTTCGTCCAGGTTCTCCCGTTTCTGAATCGCCTTTTCATCGTCCAGCTCTTCCAGTTCCTCCAGATATCCGGTGGATTCCAGGATATTTTCTATGATTTTGGAGATCCCCAGATATTCCACCTGAGCCCGGTAAACCATGATCTGATTGACAAAGGATTTCAGTTTGTTAACCGTGGCGGCCCTCCCTAAAGCCGGAATCTGTTCGGCATATTCCAAGGCATTGAAAAAGCTGATTCCATGCTGGTCCGCATACGTCTGAACCCGGTCAATGGTGGTCTGCCCGATTCCCCTCTTTGGCACATTGATAATGCGCCGCACGGCGATATCATCCCGCCCATTATCCACAGTCTTTAAGTAGGCCAGGATATCCTTGATTTCCTGACGCTGATAGAAGTTGACGCCGCCGATCAGGCGATATGGAATATTCATGGCAATGCATTTTTCTTCAAATGCGCGGGACTGGGCATTGGTGCGGTACAGCACCGCACAGTCGCTGTAATTCAGGCCGTCCTCTTCCACCGCCCGCTTCACGCCGCGGATCACGCCTTCTGCCTCCTCATAGGCATTGTCATACAGTTTGAACTGCACCGTCTCTCCCTGCCCTTTATCCGTCCAGAGACTTTTCTCCTTTCTCCCCCGATTGTGGCGGATCACCGCATTGGCTGTATCCAAAATTGCTGATGTGGAGCGATAATTCTGCTCCAATTTGATCACCTTTGTGCCGGGAAAGACACTTTCGAAGTTCAAAATATTTGTGATATTGGCGCCGCGGAACTTATAAATGGACTGGTCATCATCTCCGACGACACAGAGATTTTTATATTTCTTTGCCAGGGTACTGACAAACTTAAACTGCACCGTATTGGTGTCCTGATACTCATCCACCATAATATAGCGGAATCGTTCCTGATAATAATCTAAAATCTGAGGATTATTCTCAAACAGTTCCACCGTCTTTACCAGAAGATCATCAAAATCCAGGGCATTGTTTTCCTTCAGTTTTTTCTGATATTCCGCATATACCTTTGCCTCCGTCTGCATGCGGAAATCTCCTCCGGCGCTGGTCATGGCCTCCTCGGGAGAGATCATCTCATCCTTTGCGGAGGAAATCATGGCCAGCATGGATTTCTCCTTAAATAATTTCGGATCCAAATCCAGCGTCTTTAGTACCTGACGCATCAATGTCTTTTGGTCGTCACTGTCGTAAATACTGAAATTTGTATCGTATCCGAGCATATCAATATGACGTCTCAGGATTCTCACACAGCTGGAATGGAATGTGGCCACCCATATGCTTTCTGCCCCGAATCCCACGATTTTATCCACACGTTCCCGCATCTCCTGGGCCGCTTTATTGGTAAATGTGATCGCCATAATGTTCCATGGATTCACCCCTTTTTCCTCAATCAGATAGGCAATCCGATGGGTAAGAACCCTGGTCTTTCCGGAACCGGCTCCTGCCAGGATCAGAAGCGGACCTTCTGTGTGGCAGACAGCTTCGTATTGTTTTTCATTCAGCGATTCATATATACTCATCCTTTTCCTCTCATTCTGCCGCTTGGCGGCGTTTATCCTTCCACGCGAAAAGCTGTCGGATAAAGGGCTGTTCCACTGCAGAGCCCATGATTCGACAGCTTTATACGATTTCTCAAAAGGGAATCCGCATATTTTCTTCCCTTCTTCATCCATCATTGATTTCCCGAACCTGACAGCAGGAGACTCTGCTGCCTGAATGCTCAAAATTACACCAGCTTCTGCCCACAGTTGGAACAGAACTTTCCTCCGTTTGTCTTTTTTCCGCAGTTGGGACAAAAATTCGGGATCACGCCCTGTTCCGAATTTTGGGAGCCGGATACCACAGGCTGCCCCGCCTGGTTTGACATCTGATTTGCCATCTGGTGAGCCATTTGGTGAGCCATTTGGCTTGACATCATCATTCCCATCTGCATGCCCACCATATCAGCTGCCATATGGGAACCGTTACCGGATGTCATGGAATCTGCCATGGCTGTCTGGGTATAGCGGCCCATATCGCCCACCATGGCCTGAGATGCCACCTTTTGCTGCATCCTCGCCACTTCATCCGGATACGAGACGCTCTGAATCTGGAATCCGGTGATGCTGATACCGATCTTCATCATCTCCATATCCAAATCCTGTGCGATTCCTCTTCCGATCTCATCGGCATAAGCCTGAAGATGGAACATATCCTTGCCTTCCTTTACGATCCACTTCATCAAAAGCTGATCGCAATGAGCCATGACGCGTTCCTTCACATCGTCAACCGTATACTGCTTCTTCACACCTGCGATTTTCTCAATCAGGCAGTCATAATCGGATACTTTAAAGTTGAATGAACCAAACGCCCGGATCGGCATCCCGCCCGGAAGCCCAGGCGCCGGAATGCTGACTGCATTCTTTGTCCCCCACTTCACCGTAAATTCCTTGGTATTGATAAACAGCACTTCCGCCCGGATTCCGCTGTTGAATCCGAACTTAAATCCCTTCAGCGAAGATAAAAACGGAATGATGTCAGATGCGATATCAAAGGATCCTTCATCTGTGAAAACGCCTTCCACCCGTCCGTTATACATAAAAATGGCATCCTGTCCCGGACGGATCACCAGGCGGCTGCCCTTCTTGATCTCGTCTTCATTCCACTTCCAGAAGATCACATCGTCCCTGGTCTCCTGCCATTCCACCACATCTGCAAATTGATTGAATAAACCCATATGTGCCTCCTGTTTTATTTCCCAAGCTGCGCTTTCAGTGCCGCCAGTTCATCATCCACCTCAGAAGACGGAGCGGCATCATATTTTGCTGCCAGATCTGCAATATCATCGGAGGAAGCGGACGCATTCAGTTCTGCCATGGCATTGGCTTCATCCAGCATGCGGTTTGCCTTCTCTTCCATACGGCCAAAAGCGGACATGGCATCATTGGCTCCCCCAAGACTGGAACCGATCTGATTGACTTTCTGCTGAGCCTTGGCCACTGCCACTTTCGCCTTAATGGCTTCCCTCTTTGCATTCAGCTGGCCGATATCAGACACCAATTTGTCATGCATCTGCTTCATCTTCAGTGCATTGGATGCGGCAAGATCGTATGCCTGCTGCAGGGAAATCTGTTTCTCCGTCAGAGACTTCTTCTTCATTAAAAACTGCTTGGCATCCTCATCATTTCCCGCCATCACCGCCTTCTGTGCATACGTCTGCATCTTGATAATTTCCTGCGTACATTCATCCAACTGGCGTTTTGCCCTGGTTTCTTCTGCCATTACCGCCGCAGTTTCAGCCTTTACATTTCCCAGCTCCTTCTGCATATCGCGGCAATACTGGTCGATCATCTTTTCCGGATCTTCTGCCTTATCTAAAAGAGCATTCACATTCGCAGCCATAATATCCTTGAATCTCTGAATTACACCCATAACAAACCTGCCTTTCCGGTATCTGTCCAAAACAGCCATACCCTAACTCCTGAACCGGTCCGGCACCTCCATACGTGCCGGGAGCGGTCGACTCGCCGATACTACGGTTATTATAATATATCTTTCCCAATTTGTCATCTTGAATTTCCTTCCGCGCAGGACAAACGCATGAGTAAGTAATTGTGAACAAAATGAAAAACCGGACGACCGCAGGGGAGCAAACCATCTTCCATCGGGACGCTTTCGCTTATAGAAAACGTAACGGTACATAAGATTTTTCCACGCCGTGTCCGGCTGGAAAAATCAAGTACCGACGTTTTTCAAAGCCCTCCAGGGAAAAGGTTCGTTCCCTTCGGCCTGTGAATATTTTCCAGGGGTTCATGTTTAAAACGAGAGCGGTCCAGCAAATTATTCCCACCTCTTGGCTGATCGTACTCAGACCGCAGGGG
>DVJD01000038.1 GCA_018710785.1 Candidatus Fimimorpha excrementavium | reverse complement strand
GCAGGCATTTCACGGGAAGTAGTAAGCGTGTCGAGGCTTTTTCCAAAAGTAGTAATTTGGTAGTAAATTCGGTGTCCCTATCCCGTGATTTGCCCGTATTTCCGGGCTTTTTTGAGATAATCAGAGTTGTTCAGATAAAAACGCAAAATATGGATGGAAGATATATGAAAATAATAGTATACTGAAAAAAGAAAAAGTGCCCATATGGCAGAAAATATTGTATGGGAGAGAAGGAGGAAATCGCAATGATTTGGTGTGCAATCGGGGATTCGTTTACTTACCTGAATGATCATTTGAATGAAACGGGATATCGTGTAAAGAAAGGCTATATCACCAGAGTGTGCGAAAAGATTTCGGGAATTACCGTAAACAATATGGGGATCAATGGATCCACCACTGAGGACTGGCTGAAGGTGGCGATTCCGAAGGCTGATTTTTATACCATACTGTTGGGAACGAATGACTGGCATCATCATATCCCGGTGGGAGGGACAGAAGATTTTAAACATGCGCAAAAGGGAACGATACTGGGGAATTTGGGAGATCTGGTGAAACGAATACGGGAAAAAGCGTCGGATGCCCCCGTGATTATCATGAATCCGGTGGAGCGGGGCGATTTTGTATGCATTGATGATCCCGAAAACAATGCCCGTGGAAGCTATGCGCCGGACGGCGGGCAGATGCTTGCTGCGATCGCGGATCAGATCTTTTTGGAATGCCGGGGAGAGAAGATTTATCCGGTGGATCTGCATAAGCGGTGTGGATTTCTTCAGGAAAATGTGGTTCATTTTAAACGGGTAAAAAAAGATGGAAGGTATCAGAATCTGCCCTATCCGGATTATGTGGATGTCCCGTATGATCCCCTCAATGACGAGTATCCGTATCCGCCGGAGGCAGTTCACATGACGTACGACGGACTTCATCCGTCGGATGAAGGCAGCGAGGTGATTGCTCAGATATTGGCAGAAACAATCAATAAAATACTGGGCGGACAGCAGGACTAATGTTCCATACCCGCGGAAACCTGCGCGGCCGCCTGCAGATTCCGATAAAGATTGATATAAAGGTCTTCCTCCGAAGAGTTCCTGCTTAAGGCTTGGGAAGCGGGAAGAGAATGGAAGATGCCGTCCCGGTCCAGATATCCCTGAGAAGAGATGGAGGGAACGATGGCTTTTAGCCGGCTTAGAAAATTCTGAAATTCATTTTGTTTTATTCCTGCGGCCTCCAAGACGGTATTTCCCAGCAGAGACGGGCTGGTGTCTTCCATTTCATATCCGCTTAAGTCGAAATTGGCCCAGATAAAATAAGGAACCTGATAGCGGATGTCGCGGGAGACCGACGATGTGTCGGCGGAGACGGTATCATAAATGGGATCAATCACATAGTCATTGGGCTGATGGTTTCCAAAAAATACCACCATGGTTTTGGAGTCAGACCTGCTGACCTGGTCCATTAAATATTCCAAAGCCTGGTCGGACTCTTTTAGAAGGGAGAGATACTGGTCAAGAGAGGCGCTTTTGGAACCGCAGGCCGTGATGGTCGGGACAAAATTCGAATAGGACTTCTGATATCCGGAATGATTCTGTATGGTGGAACAGAAAGCGAATACAGGCTCATCGTTTTTCTCACAGAGGGCAAGCGCTTTCCTGTAAACGGCTTTATCACTGATATAGCCGCGGATCATCTGACTGGAAGGAAATGAATCCTGGAAGTAGGATTCGGAAAATTGCATGATGGAATAGGCCAGATTTCGGTTCCAGCTGCTTCCTTTATAGGGATACAGGGCAAAGGTCTTGTACCCGGCCTGGTTAAACAGGGCAGGGAGATATTCGGATCCGGAATGAAGATAGCTGGAATAGGGGGATACCCTGGGAGACAGAAAGGCCATGGAATTTCCCGTCAGGAATTCAAATTCAGTATTGGAACTGTTTCCGCCGATGTCAGATACATGAAGCGTTCCTTTCAGAAGATTATCGGATTGTGTCCCGGTATATTCGGTCATGGAGTGATAAAAAGGGAGATAGTCTTCATTGACAGAAAAACTGCCCAAAACGGAAGGATCAAAAAAAGACTCGTTCATAATTACAATGACATCCGGCGCATCATTTTCGGAACGTTCGGTATCTTTTGCCAGGGAAGAGACAGAAAAACTTCCCAGCGTACCGATTGCAAGGATGAAAATGGCTGTCAATTTGCAGAAAAATCGTCTGATAGAAGAAAATTTCATATTTATACCAACCTTTCGGGCAAATTGTGAACAATTTATTATAGGAATATTCTATCATGAAACGAAAAAAGTAACAGGAATAATTCCTGAAGTTTTTCTTAACATTTTTCCGTGCAGTGCGAATGCTGCTGCATCTCTTGACCGTCAAGTAAGGAATCCTTTGGCAGAATTGCTATGCAGAATGAAAAAAAGTGAGAAAAAATAGTTCCATTTTTCCATAAAAATATGTATAATAGAGCTATATAGATCCGTGGACATCATTCACAGATTTTATAATTTTGTCTAAGTGGGAGGAGATACCAATGGATTACAAGAAATTATATCAAGAATGGTTGGAAAAGCCGTGTTTTGATGAGGAAACCAAAAAGGAACTGCGTTCCATTGCTGATGATGAAAATGAGATTAAAGAACGTTTTTATACAGAACTTGAATTTGGGACAGCAGGACTGCGCGGCGTGATCGGAGCCGGATTAAACCGTATGAATATTTATACGGTCCGCAAGGCGACGCAGGGCTTGGCAAATTATATTCTGAAAGTGGGAGGAAAGGAAAAAGGCGTGGCCATCGCGTTTGATTCCAGAAGGATGTCACCGGAATTTGCCGATGTGGCAGCATGCTGTCTGGCAGCCAATGGAATCAAGGCATATCGTTTCGAATCTCTCCGTCCCACACCGGAACTTTCCTTTGCCGTAAGAAAGCTGGGATGCATCGCGGGGATCAATATCACCGCGTCTCATAATCCGCCGGAATATAACGGATATAAGGTATACTGGGAAGACGGCGCGCAGATTACACCTCCTCATGACAAGGGAATCATGGATGAAGTGAAAGCAATCACAGATTTTTCTGTGCTGAAGACGATGGATGCCGAGGAAGCCATGAAGGCAGGGCTTTATGAGGTGATCGGACAGAAGATTGACGACGCCTATATTGCAGAGCTGAAGAAGCAGGTAAAGAATCCGGAAGCCATTCGGGCGATGCAGAAAGATATCACGATTGTGTACACTCCCCTGCACGGAACCGGCAATATTCCGGCCAGAAGAGTACTGAAGGAAATCGGATTTGAAAATGTGTATGTGGTACCGGAACAGGAACTGCCGGACGGAGATTTCCCGACGGTCAGCTATCCAAACCCGGAATCCAAGGAAGCATTTGAACTGGCATTAAAACTGGCAAAGGAAAAAGACGCGGATCTCGTACTGGCGACGGATCCGGATGCGGACCGTCTCGGTGTCTATGTAAAGGATACCAAGTCCGGGGAATATATTACTTTGACAGGAAATATGTCCGGATGCCTGCTGGCTGAATACACCATCAGCCAGATCAAGGAAAAACAGGGGCTTCCAAAAGACGGCGCATTGATAAAGACGATTGTGACGACCAATATGGCAGATGCCATCGCAGAATATTACCATGTACGCCTGATCGAAGTTCTGACCGGATTTAAGTATATCGGACAGCAGATTTTAGGCTTTGAACAGAACCACAGCGGCACATATCTGTTTGGCTTTGAAGAGAGCTATGGATGCCTGATCGGAACCCATGCAAGGGACAAGGATGCCATCGTGGCTACGATGGCGCTCTGTGAAGCGGCTGCTTACTACAAGCAGAAAGGGATGACCCTTTGGGACGCCATGGTGGAAATGTATGAACGCTACGGATACTACAAAGATGATGTGAAATCCATCACTTTAAAGGGAATCGAAGGTCTCGGAAAGATTCAGAAGATCATGGACGATCTCAGAAATCATACGCCAAAAGCCATCGGCCCGTACAAAGTGCTGTCCGCAAGAGATTATAAACAGGATACGAAGAAGGATATGCAGACGGGTGAAGTGACGACCACAGGCCTTCCGACTTCCAATGTTTTGTATTATGATCTGCCGGATCATGCATGGCTGTGTGTTCGCCCATCCGGAACGGAACCAAAGATTAAGCTGTATTACGGCGTAAAAGGAACTTCTCTGGAAGATGCAGAAGAAAAGAGCAGAGAGCTGGGCGCTTATGCCATGAAACTTCTGGAAGAATAAATCCTGTCCTTGTATCATAGACCAAGAGAGGCCCCCATAAGATAGGAATAAGAACTCTTATCTTATGGGGGCTTTTGTGCGATACGCCCGGAGGGCGACCGCCGTGCTTGCACGAGCGGGCATCCGACGGGCAACGGTCATCGAGCGGCAATGCCGCGAGATGAGCGAGGTATCGCTGCAATCGGGTAGGGGAAGGAATCTTCCCCTACCCGATTGCAGCGGATGTTTCGGGGAAGAGTGCAGCGGCACAGGAAGGTTTCGGAATGGAGGATGGTATGAAAAAAGGGATGATGATCGGGGGATTGCTTCTTCTGGCCTGCTGCGGGTGCAGTCCGCAAAAACAAGAGGAAAAGCTGTCTGATCTTCCGTTCCATGTGGTAGAACAGAAGGCGATACCGGATGAACTGATGGAGATTATAGACGAAAAGAAAGAAGGAGCCTTTAATCTGGCTTATGAGGATGGGGATACTCTGTACATCGCGGTGGGATATGGAAAAATGCAGACCGGGGGATACAGTATCGAGGTTCCCCGGTTTTATCTGACGGAGAACAGCATTGTCATCGACACAAATCTGATCGGACCGCGGACGGAAGCTGTCAGACAGGCCAGTTATCCGTATATTGTTATCAGCACGGAATGGAGGGAAGAACCGGTCATGTATCAATAGCCATTTGTTTATTTCGTTCTTTGCCGCGGAAAGTACGGATAAAACAGGTGACATGTCTAATAAATTGTGGTATAATAAACTTATATGTCAAAAAATTTACCGGAAGGATAAGGATATCAATGCAGAACAGCCAGGAAGTATACCCGCTGGGGTGGGAGTTATTCGATGAAAAAAACAAAAGGCTTGCTGTGTTAAAACGCAAAGAAGAACATCAAAAACAAGTCAGGCAGATTGTGGAAGAAAAGCGAAAATCAGGAAGAGAAATTTCCATAGGACAGGGGATCGCGATTGTGGGGACCGCCTTGTTTTTGATAGCCGGAAGTGTTGCTTTTTTGAATCAGTCTCAGGCATTGACGCAGAATGCGCATAAAATTTCCGATCTCTCGGCACAATATGCACAGTTGGTGTCAAATAATAATGATTTGGAAAAACAGATTGAGGCGGATATTGATTATGAAGAGATCTATGACAGAGCCGTCAATGAATTTGGAATGACGTATCCGAACAAAGATCAGGTTGTGGGATTTGAAAAAGAAGAAGGGCCATATGTCCGCCAGGAGGAGTCCCTTCCGTGATACATGCCGGATATACCATTAAAACAGAAGAATAGAGCGGGAGGATGAAGGTTACGCTATGAAGAAAAGGAAACCAATGCCGTTGGATAGGCCGGTGACGAAAAAAATGAAAATTATTGGGACAATTTTGTGGTTTCTCGCATTGTTCGAGACGATTTTTGTTGTCCTTTTCCAGACAGAGATGATGGTGTGGGTGGAACCGACACTGATCTATCTGGTGACCGTAATCTGTGCGGTGGCAGGATATCAGAGCTGTAAATATATTTTTTCCAAGGAAGGGATCAGAAAAGAAAAAAGATCCATGGTACAGGGATTTATCGCGGCATTTATTATTGCCACCGCCTATATCTGGAGCGTAACCGATCAGTGGACATTTTTATTTGCCATGGGCGGTCTGATACTGGTTCTCGGGTTCTTTGCAAAGTACCTGATCGATCTGTGGAAGAAGAACGATGAGACGTCAGAAAAGTAAGGGTTAAAGATGGAAGAGCAGGAAAAAGAAATATTGGATGCGGCGTTTTTGGCGGGCAACATTCTGCTGGAGAGCGGGGCGGAAATCTTTCGTGTGGAAGAAACGGTGGAGCGGATCGCCAGAGCATACGGCATTGAGGACTATCAGTTTTTCGTGCTGACCAATGGGATTTTCGCCACCTATTGTAATTCCCGCGGTGAAGTTTTTGCGAAAGTAAAAAATATCCCTGTCAGCAGTGCCAGGCTGAATAAGGTGGCTGCGGTCAACCAGCTTTCCCGGGAGATTGAAACGCGCAGATACCCCATAGCGGAAGTGAGAAACAGACTGGATGAGATTCGGCAGATGGAGGGAAAGAAAAATCTGACACAGATTATGGCATCCGGTGTAGGCGCCGGGTGCTTCTGCTATTTGTTTGGAGGAACATTCGGGGACGCGTTCAGTGCATTTTTAACCGGGGTGGTGCTTTACTGCTATGTGCTTTATGTGAGCTGCTATCAGTCAAAGATTATCGCAAACATGAGCGGAGCGGCCTTGGTGACGATTGTGTCCATTCTTTTGTTTCACCTGTCTCCGCAGCTTCATCTGAGCCTTGTGATCATCGGCGCCATCATGCCGCTGCTGCCCGGGGTGACATTTACCAATGGGATCCGCGATATTGCCGACGGGGATTATCTGTCCGGCATTGTGCGGCTGCTGGATGCGCTTCTGGTGGCTGTCTGCATTGCCGCCGGAGTGGGCGCAGTGATCATCGCATATCATAATTGGCTGGGAGGAATCATGTTGTGATCTGGGAATTGACAGCAGCTTTTTTTGGAACCATTGCGTTTTCCATTATCTTTCACGTACCCAAAAAATTCTATCCTTACTGCGGACTGATCGGAGCCGTGGGATGGGCGGTGTATTATCTGCTGCGTGATCCCATCGGAGTTGTGATGGGAACATTGTGCGCCACCATCGCCATCGTAATCCTTTCCAGGATCTTTGCTGTGCGAAAGGAGTGTCCGGTCACCATTTTTCTGATATCCGGCATATTCTCCCTGGTTCCGGGAGCCGGTGTGTACTGGACGGCTTACTACCTGGTTGTCAACGAGACAGGTCTTGCCGGGGTAAAGGGAATGGAGACCTTAAAGGTGGCGCTGGCTATTGTGCTGGGGATCGTCCTGGTTTTTGAACTGCCGCAAAAATTGTTTCGCATCGGAGCCAGGAAAAAGAAAGAAACGCATTGAGCATATCTGCCCCATACGGGGCGGGACAAAGTCATTTCTAAAATTTCAAAACAGAGAGGCATTTCTGATATTCAGAGAGAGGATTTCATCTCATAGATAATCCAGTGGTTTTTAAAAGCGGGGATTCCGGATGGGAGTATCGCGCGGAGAAATGAATAGGAAAAAGAGAATATGAATAAAACAGAAAATAATAATCCGATTGCAATGTATTATGATCGGGAACCGGAGCGGATATGGGACGGCACAGAGTATTATAATGGGCCGTGCACCGTGCGTGTCTGCCTGGATGGTGAGATGGGCGGCGGATTCAACAGGGATGGCATGGAAGTGGCATGGGAGACGGATACCAGGGCGGAAAATGCCATTGAGAGGAAAGAAGCGAATCCGTGGGCGGCGAACTGGTGGACGTACCATAAGGAAACCGGAATGTATGAAAACGATTATCTGGCAGACCAGGACGGCACATATCGCTGTACTCTCACATATACCGATCCGGAGGGGCATGTCTTTCGCCGGGAGGGGACTCCTTTTGTGGTGGATCAGACGGCCCCGCACATTTCTGCGGAGAGCATCAAAACAGAGTCGGGGAATGTGCATACGATCCTTGTGGAAGTGGAAGAGTATAGCTTCAGCAGGGAGCACACCCACATCTATGGAAAGAGGTATGAAGACGGAGCGGATGAGTGGCAGGAGATTGAGGTATCCTGGTTTCTCGTCGGTGAGAAAGCTTTGGCACAGGTGACGATGGACCAAAACGAGATGGAGGAGCTCTGGGTGAAAGCGGAGGATTGGGCGGGAAATCAGGCAGAATATCGCCAGGAGGTGGGAGCGGAACCGATGGGGCAAGAGGATGCGTCGGGAACGTTTTTTGCGGCGCTGGCGGTTCTGGCATGTTTCTTTTTCCTTACGGTTTTCACAGGGGTACGTAAAATATTTCTGTAAGATTGTGGGTTTTATCAATTGATTCAAAAGGATGGTATATGCTATAGTAATAGAATAACATTTGGATGAAATGGAAGAAGAGGCAGGAAATGAAAACGATTATCCGTGTGATTCAGAAGGATACAATGGAAGCGGTTACAGCTGAGGCTGCCGAGATTTGGAAAAGGGGAGGTCTGGTTGCGTTCCCAACAGAGACGGTCTATGGCCTTGGGGGAAATGGGCTGGATCCGGAAGCTTCGAAGAAAATATATGCGGCCAAGGGCAGGCCATCGGACAATCCGCTGATTCTGCATATTGCAGACAGGAAGCAGGCGGAGGGGCTGGCTTCCGATATCAGCGAAGCGGGCAGGCTTTTGATGGAGCGCTTTTGGCCCGGGCCGCTGACGCTGATATTTCCGAAGGCGAAAAACATTCCCCTGGAGACGACGGGGGGACTGGAGACAGTGGCCATTCGGATGCCGAGCCATCCTGTGGCGCAGGCGCTTTTAAGAAAGGCGGGACTTCCCATTGCGGCGCCCAGCGCCAATCTGTCCGGGCGGCCCAGCCCTACCCTTGCCCGTGATGTCAAAGAGGACATGGATGGAAGGATCGACATGATTGTGGACGGAGGAGAAGTCGGCATCGGGGTGGAATCCACCATCGTGGATGTCACAGGAGAGGTTCCCACCATCCTGCGGCCGGGCTATATCACGGAAGAGATGCTTCGGGATGTGGTCGGCCGGGTGGCGGTGGATCCGGCGGTGGCAGGCAGCGTGGGGGCAGAAGTAAAGCCAAAGGCTCCCGGCATGAAGTACCGCCATTATGCGCCGAAGGCGCCCATGGTTTTGGTGGAAGGAAGCTGCGATGCAGTGGCTGAAGCCCTGAACCGGGTTTTGGAGAAGGCAGAAAGAGACGGAAAAAAGATTGGCATACTGGCATCGGAGGAGAATGCCGGACAGTATCGGGGAGGAGTGGTCAAAGTGGTGGGAAGCCATAAAAATCTGGACTGCGTCGCCCACAATCTCTATCGTGTTCTGCGTGAATTCGACCGCGAAGAAGTGGAGATGATTTATTCCGAGTGTTTCGGCGGTCAGGCGTTTGGGCAGGCGGTGATGAACCGGCTGAAAAAGGCCGCAGGTCAGCATGTGATCCGCGCCGAAGAGGCAGCAGAAAATGAAATGTAAAGAAGCGGTTTACACAGAATAAAGAAAAGACAGAATGTAGGAGGAATCAGATGATAGCATTGGGATGTGATCATGGCGGATATGAATTGAAGCAGGAGGTAATCGCCTATTTAAAGCAGAAAGGAATTCCATTTGAAGATTGCGGATGTTTCAGCACAGAGGCTGTGGATTATCCGGAGTATGCAAGAATCGTGGGCCGAAAAGTGGTATCCGGAGAATGTGAGAAAGGAATCCTGATCTGCGGAACGGGAATCGGAATCTCCATAGCAGCCAATAAAATAAAAGGGATCCGAGCAGCTCTCTGCTCCGATTGTTTCAGCGCGGAAGCTACCCGTCAGCACAATGATGCCAATGTTTTATGTATAGGCGGCCGTGTCGTGGGGCCTGGGCTGGCGATTAAAATTTTGGATACCTTTTTGAATACGCCATTTTCAGGAGATGAGCGCCACGTTAGAAGAATTAAGCTGATTGAGGAATAGAAATAATAGGCGATTGCGAAACTCATTGGAAGGAATAGAAGTTTTAAAGTGAGAACCCGGACGGCCGGAGAGAGCGAACCTTTTTCCTGTCGGGGCGCTCTCTCCAGCCTGTGAATGTTTTCCAGAAACAGAAGAATTGGTGAGGAGCGATTGGGATAGAGAGAATCGAGAGATGAGAGTTTACGCGGCTTTGAGAGTTTCGCAATTACCTAATAGAAATAAGGGTAAAAAGGAGAAGAACATTGGGAAAGCGGCAAGACTATATTTCCTGGGATGAATATTTTATGGGTGTGGCCAGCCTGTCGGGGATGCGGTCCAAGGATCCTCATACACAGGTGGGATGCTGTATTGTCAGTCCCACGAATAAGATTTTATCCATGGGGTACAATGGATTCCCGACGGGATGTTCGGATGACGAATTTCCCTGGGAACGGGAGGGGGAAGACTGCAATAATAAATACTTTTATACAACCCACAGTGAACTGAACGCGATTCTGAATTATCGGGGAGGCAGTTTGGAAGGATGCAAACTTTATGTGACGCTGTTTCCCTGCAATGAGTGTGCAAAGGCCATCATACAGGCGGGGATAAAAGAAGTGGTGTACGATAGTGACAAGTATGCAGACACACCATCCGTGAGGGCTTCCAAGCGGATGTTTCAGGCCGCAGGAGTTACAGTAACGCGGTATCATCATACCGGGCGTCCTGTGAAAATCATTTTATGAATTCGATGAAAAAACAGGCAGCAGGTATCAGCGCAAAAAGGGATATCGGCTGCCGTTGTCTTATTTGATGAAAATAGTCAAAGGGTTTCGCTTCCTGCAGGAAGCGGAAACCAGGCTGTGAAGACGCTGATCCGCACCACAGTAGGGTGTCGGTCTGAAGAGTAGTCAGCACGGATCAGTCGTCGGGAAAAAATCGTCAAGCATCTTATCAATATAATCTGCCAGCAGATGGCCGGGAATAATGACGACACTGTTTCGAAGGTATACGGTGGGCTTGGTCACATCCTGATAGAGGACGGTCACCCGCAGTCCCAGAAAACAGGAGTGGGTCCTGCCGTTTTTGGTGGTGAAGGAGATGAGGACGAGGTCATCTTTCATGCGGAAGCTGGTTTCGGCAATCTGATTTTTCTTGTTGAAAAAGTGATAACGGATTCGCCAGCTTAAGAGCCAGAGCGGGGAGACGAACCCATTATAGACAAAGAAAAGTATGCCAATCAGGGCAAACAGAAGAAGACCTCCCTGAAAAATCAAGGTTCCGATCGCTCTGTCGGCGATGTTCTCGGCAAGTCCGGTGGAAAAGAACCGGAAAATCAGAACATTTAACGCAGCGCCAAAGACACTGACAGCGGGGTGAAAATAGATCAGGCTGTCATTGGCGAAGGGAAAGCTTCTCAGGGAAGGGTTTCTGTATTTGGATTCATTGATAATAAAATTTTTCTGGTCAACAATAAAATGTCGTTTCATAGTAGTAGCATCTCCTTTCAGGTGGTGGTAGTTGGATGACCGCAAAACCTTTTATCCGGAATTCAAAGTTTTGAAATCATCGAAACAAAATTTTTAAATATACAAATAAATGTTGATGGTGTAAATGGTATAGTGAGGAAGGAAAAACATAAAGCTTAATTTCATAAATATTTTTGTATATTAGAATCGTATCCTATTTGGCGCAAAAATACAATAGTAATTTTTATAAAATATAAAATTTTATTGTTAAGATATAAAAATCAGAGGAAAAATATGGGTGAAATAGGATAAAATGCGCTTTTAACAGGGCCAAAACAAATAAGCAGGAAGGTGAGGTAGGGATCGATATGTGTGATGATTCAATTTTAATGGAGCGATATGCTCTGGCGATGGAGCGGATCAGCCTGATCCAGGGAGAGCAGAGAGGAAAAGAGGGCGTTTTTGAGTTTTTTTACAGGACAGCAGGATTTATCTGTGAGATGGCAAAGCTGAAGGAATTTCTGGAAGAAAAAGAATCCCAGGCGGATCTGGACACACTTCGCCGGTGGAACCAAAAAATTTATGAGGATATCACAGAAGAAGCCTATGAGACCAGCTATGCGAATCCTGCCTATGCCGTCGCCAGACTGGGGGAAGACGGGAAAGTGTACTGTGCACTGTATGCCCAGGTGAGGGAGATGATTGCTTATGCCTATGAAAAAAATTGGGAGGCATTTATCATCACCATGGAGCTTTTCCTGGAAATATATCATCTGGTGCTGGAAGAATCGGGCATGGAAGAGATTCGGCAGGCGATATACTGGTTTTACAGTGATTATTCCGAACTGTTTTCCCATGAGATGGTTCGGGGAATGGTTTCTCTGGAAAATCACAGCTACCGGGATATCATCGAAAGCCAGGAGAGCGGGGATTACCGCTATTTGTACCGATATGGCCTTTATGTATCCGAAACGGAGTTTCAGATGGCGAAATTTCTGGATACCCTGCCGGAGGAAGAAATCCAGGCAGCGGCCGAGACCTTTGTGGAAGGGTATCTTAGAGGATTTAAAAACGCGGGAAAAGATCTTTCCGGAAAAGACCGGTATCAGATGCGCTATGCTGTGGGATATGAGCGTATCATAAAAGCCGGGATTCACCTGCTGAAGGAAAAAGGTATGGATCCCGTGATCAAGAGGAATACCATCTCTTCCACATCCCCCAATCAGCAGTATGCCTACGATCACCGTTTCGATTCTGCCCTCTATCTGGACAGGCAGTATAAGGAACGTCGGCTTCAGGCTTTAAAACAGGCTTTTGAGACATACCAAAAGGAGGCAGCTGCCTATGCCGGTCCCATTCTGGTGGAAGCATACGGGGAACCGCCTTTTGCTCCCAAGTCCCGGGAGGAGGCATGGAAATATACGCCCAAGCAGCAGAAAATTCAGCTGGAGTGGACCCAGGCTGTGAACCAGTTCACCCAGGAGTATATGAAGCCGGAAACCACCAGCTTTTGCATCATATCCTTCCCGACACCAAAGATCGGACCGGATTTTGAGGAGATTTTCAGGGAGACGGTGAAGGTAAATACGTTGGATTACGCGGTTTATGAAACCATACAGAAAAAGCTCATCGATGCGTTGGATGAAGGAACGGAGGTGCACATCACGGGTGCGGATGGAAATGAGACAGATCTGACCATCGCCCTCCATGAACTGGCGGATCCGTCAACCCAGACCAACTTTGAAAACTGTCTGGCCGATGTCAATATTCCCCTGGGAGAGGTATTTACTTCCCCAAAACTGAAGGGAACCAATGGGGTGCTCCATGTATCCAGAGTCTTCCTCCACGGCATCGAATACCGAAATCTGAAGGTGACACTGACGGACGGCATGATCACCGCCTATACATGCGCCAATTTTGAAAACGAAGAAGAGAATCAGGCCTTCCTGAAAGAAAATCTTTTGTTCCACCATGAGACGCTTCCCATTGGGGAGTTTGCCATCGGGACGAATACGACGGCTTACCGTATGGCTGTGAAATATGACATTTTTGACCGCCTGACGATTCTGATTGCGGAAAAAACGGGCCCCCATTTTGCCATGGGAGATACCTGCTATTCCCACAGTGAGGAAATCAAAGTATACAATCCGGACGGAAAGGAGATCATCGCCAGGGATAATGAGTGTTCCATTCTTCGAAAGACAGAACCCGACAAGGCGTATTTCTCCTGCCATACGGATATTACGATTCCCTATGAAGAACTGGGAGCCATTACGGTTGTCAGGGGAGACGGCAGCGAGATCGCTCTGATCCGGGGAGGAAAATTTGTGCTTCCCGGCACAGAGAAGCTGAATGAGTCTTTGGCGGATTTGTAGTTGACGGGCAGAATGTTTCTTAGTACAATAAATCTGGCAGATGGAACGCGGCCCGGTATGGAAGGGGCTGCGGAATCCGGCACAGAAGCGGGAAAGCCGCAGAATGAAACAGGAAAAGGTTTATGCTCAGGGAAAACACAGATACCCTCTGCATGGCCGTAAAGAAAAGAGGATACAGATGAAGAAAATAGGTATCATTGGCGGCGGACAATTGGGAAAGATGATGATACTGGACGCCAAACGTCTGGATTATCAGTTCGCAATTCTGGATCCCACCCCGGATTGTCCGGCCCACAGTATCGCAGACAGCCATATTGTGGCGGGATTCGAAGATGTGGAAGCCATAAAAAGGCTGGCATCCAGGGTGGATGTGGTCACATATGAATTCGAGCACATCAGCGTAAAGGCCTTGGAAGAGGTGGAAAAGACGGGATGTCCGGTTTATCCATCCAGCAAAACACTGGCCTATATTCAGAATAAATATGTACAGAAAAAACGGTTGAAGGAATGCGGAATTCCTGTTCCGGAATTTTTGCCGGTGGATAATTACGGGGATCTGAAGCGGGCTGCGCAGACCTTTCCCTATCCGCTGATTTTAAAGACGTGTACAGGCGGATATGATGGAAAGGGAAACCACGTGATTGCATCGGAAGCGGAGATTTCAGAGGGATATCAGGCGCTGGGTTCCGGGAAATTGCCGCTGATGGTGGAAAAGTGTGTGGATTTTGAAAAAGAAGTCTCCATTTTGGCCTGCCGCAGCATCAACGGAGATATCTGTGTATTTCCGGTGGCGGAGAATGTTCACAAAAACAGCATTCTGGATGAGACGACTGTCCCTGCCAAGATCAGCGAGGAAACAAAGAAAGAAGCCATGGAGGTGGCGAAGGCCTGCTTGAAAGCAGTGGATGCTTACGGTATGCTGTGCATTGAGCTGTTTGTGACAAGAGAGGGCCATATTTTGGTCAATGAACTGGCCCCGAGGCCGCATAACTCCGGCCATTACACCATAGAAGGCTGTTATACCTCCCAATTTGAGCAGCATATCCGGGCGATTTTGGGACTTCCTCTGGGCAGTGCAGAACTGATCCGCCCATCGGTGATGAAGAATATCATCGGGGATCATTATGCAGACCAGGCCGAGGTGCTGGGACTGGATAAGGCATATGAAAATCCCAATGTAAAAGTCCATATCTATGGAAAGACCAAGGTGGCTCCCGGAAGAAAGATGGGACATATCACGGCCACGGCGGATACGCTGGAGGAGGCGCTTTCGCAGGTGCGAAAGGCGCATGAGGCGATTTCGTTTCAGTGAGAATAGAGACTGAACATTCATTCGGACGGCCCGGGAAAGCAGACGCAGCTCCTGACGGGCCGCTTCCGCTTAATGGAAAGCGCAGCGGTACTAAGATTTTTCCGCGCCCTTGGGGCCTGAAAAATCAAGTACCGGCGGTTTCCAAAACCCGTCAGGAGCTGCGTCTGCTTTCCCGGGCCTGGGGATGGCTTGGGAGAGGATGCTGAAGATATTGGCTGCGAAACGGGCGCTGCAGAGAGATGGCCGTTTTTCGTATCGTATGATATTGTGGAAAGGATGGGATACTATGAAACCAATGGTTGGAATTATCATGGGAAGTGATTCGGATCTTCCGGTTATGAGCAAGGCTGCGGAGATTTTGGACCGTCTCCAGGTTCCGTATGAGCTGACGGTGGTGTCGGCACACCGCACGCCGGATAAGATGTATGAGTATGCGCACAGTGCAAAGGAGAGAGGCCTGAAGGTCATCATAGCCGGAGCAGGCGGCGCGGCACATTTGCCGGGCATGACGGCGGCCATGACGGTTCTGCCTGTCATCGGTGTGCCGGTGCAGACGAAGGCCCTGGGCGGGGTGGATTCTCTTTATTCCATCTGTCAGATGCCTCCGGGTATTCCGGTTGCCACGGTTGCCATCAATGGGGCGCTGAATGCCGGACTTCTGGCGGCGAAGATCATCGCCAATGAAGATGACGGCTTGGCAAGACGCCTGGTGGAATATTCCAAGTTTATGGAGACGACTGTGGAAGAAAAGGCAGAAAAATTGATGGATATCAAATACGAAGCTTACTTAAAGGAAATGAAATAACGAGCCTTCGGGCAGACGAGGAGGATAAAAGAATGGATTATAAGAACGCCGGAGTGGATATTGAAGCAGGATACAAGTCAGTGGAGCTGATGAAGAAGCATATTGCCAAAACCATGCGTCCGGAAGTGCTGACGAACATCGGCGGATTCTCAGGAGCTTTTTCCATGGAAAAATTCAAGGATATGGAAAAGCCAACCCTTGTATCCGGAACCGATGGTGTCGGAACGAAATTGAAACTGGCTTTTGTGATGGACAAACATAATACAGTCGGGATTGACTGTGTGGCCATGTGCGTCAATGATATCGCATGTGCCGGCGGAGAGCCGCTGTTCTTTTTGGACTACATCGCATGCGGGAAAAATGTGCCGGAGAAGATCGCTGATATCGTGAGCGGTGTGGCTGAGGGATGCCAGCAGTCCGGTGCGGCGCTGATCGGAGGAGAGACGGCAGAAATGCCCGGATTCTATCCGGAAGATGAGTACGATCTGGCGGGATTTGCAGTGGGCGTTGTGGATGAAAAAGACCTGATCACTGGAAAGGACCTGGCAGATGGGGATGTTCTCATCGGAATCGCGTCCAGCGGTGTTCATTCCAACGGATTCTCCCTGGTCAGAAAAGTATTCCCCATGGATAAGGAGAGCCTGAATACATATCACGAAGAGCTGGGAACCACATTGGGGGATGCGCTTTTAAAGCCCACAAAGATTTATGTGAAAGCGCTGCGCGCCATCAGGGAAGCCGGTGTCCGTGTGAAAGCCTGCAGCCATATCACAGGCGGCGGATTCTATGAAAATGTACCGCGTATGCTTCCGGACGGCATCCGCGCAGTGATCAAAAAAGATTCCTATCCGATTCCTCCGATTTTCACCATGCTGGCCAGAGAGGGACAGATTGAAGAACATATGATGTATAATACCTACAACATGGGACTTGGCATGGTCATCGGCGTGAAGCCGGAAGATGCGGATACGGTGATCAAAGCCATCGAATCAGCCGGTGAAAAGGCTTATGTAGTCGGAAAAGCTGAGGCAGGAGAAAAAGGAGTTACTTTATGCTGAACATAGGAGTGCTGGTCAGCGGAGGCGGAACGAATCTGCAGGCGATCATCGACGGAATCGAGAATGGAAGCATTCCGGATACGGAGATCCGTTTTGTCATCAGCAACAATAAGAACGCATATGCTCTGGAGCGTGCGAAAAAGCATCAAATTCCCGCGGAGGCAATCTCTCCGAAGGATTTTGAAACCAGAGAAGCATTCAATCAGGCATTGGTGGAGCGGATTGATTCCTATGGGGTGGATCTGGTGGTATTGGCCGGATGTCTGCTGATCATTCCGCCGCAGCTGATTGAAAAATACAGATACCGTATTATCAATATTCACCCGTCTCTGATTCCCTCTTTCTGCGGAAAAGGATACTATGGACTGCACGTCCATGAAAAGGTGCTGGAACGCGGGGTAAAAGTGACGGGAGCCACGG
>DVJD01000004.1 GCA_018710785.1 Candidatus Fimimorpha excrementavium | reverse complement strand
GGGGGATGCGCGCAGCAAAGGCTGCCGGGCATCCCCCACTTTTTTATGAAAAAAATGATTCCTGAGGAGGATAAGCAGTGCCTTCGGACATCAGACTCTGCCTGATATCATACCACAGGATCTACCTATATAGAAATGTAACTGTCAACTGTATAGATGGGAATCGGGATGAGGGGAGTGCCTCGTAGAAATCCTTACCATTTATACCAAAAAAGAATAAGTCTGTAAGCTGTTTTTTTGCTTACAAACTTATTATACGAGGAGGGTAATTATGACAACGGTTTTCAAAAATTATCCGAAAGAAAAAACAGCGTTTCTCAACCCGGAGGATATGATAAAACGTAACCCCAATTTCCCGGAATTGTGCGTATCGAAATTTTCTGAAAATATCATCAATGAATTTTTTTCTGGCGATAACAGAAAAATAATATGTGAAATATGTACTGCCAATGAAAATCTCTCTATTTATGAGGAGGATTGCAGATAAGAAAAGATTCGAAATTTGGGATTTTCAGAATGATTTGCCCCTGAACGGTTTAAGAAGGCACCGATTTTCCAAAGAAAATGTTGAAGCAAGTCAGCCGCTGCTGAATTTGCTTCAACGGTTTGCAGATGAAAAGGGAATAAGGAATCCCGGAACGGCAGAACGAGGGAATCTGGGACTACGGCAAACGCTTCTTAAATATCAGAATCGCACTGGCGGAGGGCATGACAGAACAGGAGACGAACTCAAACCCTTCCTGCTCCATCTGATTGGCGGTCTCTTCGATTTTCGCCGCCATTTCGTCGGCCTTGGGAGAATACTTGATTACAACTGTCTTATACATATTTCATCGCTTCTTTCTTTACACCGATCTCATCAACATAGCCGGTTGGTTTGTGACGCCATCCGTTTCATTGAGCGGATGCGTCTTGCTGACGCATAACCTGCAGAATGGGGGCGAGAGAACCAAAGTCCACAAAGGTCACCTTCTTTCCATAGGTTTCCAAAAACTCCTGATTTTCTGCGGTTCGATTTTCCTCAGGGGTGCGGCGCACGCTCTGGAAGAGCAGCGACATGAGCAGGCGGTGTCCGCGGGAAAGGGTTTGGTAGTCAATCCCGCCGCGAAGATGAAAGACACTGGCCGAGCGAAGCAGCTGATCAGAAATCTGCCCCTGCAGGGATCGGCGAATGTTCTCCCGGGTCTCCGGATGGGCGGGATCGGATAATCCGACGGTGATGATGATCAGTCGCTGTCCGTCCCGAAGAGAGAATCCCCGGAACGTTTTGGACAGTCCCAGTATCCCTCCGGCATATAGGCCGCCCAGGTAGATAATGGTTTTTTTATCGGACAGATTCGGCGCGTCCTGATAGCGGAGCGCAGGTATGCCGGTCTGCCGGGAGAGCGCTTCGGCATATTGGCGGGTACTTCCGTATTTGCTGCCGTAAAGAATGATGTGTTCCATCGCAGATATCCCCCTTTCCATGGAAAACAGACTTATTTAAGTGGCACAGTTGTGTCGTTTCTGATTCCATAGTATAGTATCCATAAAGAAAAATCAATAGGTGCCGCAAAAGTGCCGCATATATGCGTTTTTGTGCCACATTGCTTTGGATATGCGGATATTTGCGCGGCGGGCCGTCAGGAAACCGGCCGGTATAAAGAATGGAGAATGCGGGTATGAATGGACATCAGAGACAGCGGGAGCAGTCGGCCCGGATGATTGAGACGGCGCTGTTTGCCTTGCTGGAAGAGAAAGAATGGAAGGCCATCTCTGTATCAGAGATTGTAACGACGGCGGATGTGGCCAGAAGAACGTTTTACAGGCTGTATCGAGGAAAAGAAGAGGTGCTGCATCAGTACTTTGTACGGCTCTGCCGGGAGTATACAGGCAGCTGCCGGACTTTGAAACAGTACGATTTTGGTCAGATCGCCAGTGACTATTTCCGGTTTTGGCATGGCCATAAAGAGGAGCTTCTGCTGCTATATCAGCGGGGAATGAAAGATAGGCTGTTTTATGAAATCGGCTGTGCCGCCAGAGAAGTGGTGGAAAGCCGGGTGGAGGAAACGGGGCGAAAGAACCACGGGGCCATCGCCTGCTTTTCGGATTACTCATCGGGGGGATTTTTGATGCTGCTTTACCGATGGCTGGAAGAAGGCATGGAAGGGACGCCGGAAGACTATGCCGCGAAGGTCTGCGCGGCCCTCATGAAATTCATCAGGCCGGTATCGGAGGAGATGCCGGAAAACAAATAAAAGAGAATGGGAATCCGAGTCGAATACTCGGCAATGGCGCCGAAACAGGAAATATCCCCTTGACAAAACGAATTATAAATGTTATATTACAAATAGAACAGAAGGCTATGGCAAAATTGGTCATGGCTTTTTGTGCGATAGGCATGCGGCAAGCATGGAAAGTGGCTGCTGTGCTTACACGGGCAGTCACTTGCCGGGCAGCATTGGTTTGTTAGGAATGGATAAGGGTGATGAATCATGGAAGCGAAAAGAGATTACTACGATGTTCTTGGCGTCAGCAGAAGTGCGGACGAGGCAGCGATAAAAAAAGCATATAGAAAATTGGCGAAGAAATACCATCCGGATACGAATGCCGGAAATGCGCAGGCAGAGCAGAAATTCAAAGAAGTAACGGAAGCCTATGAAGTGCTGGGCGACCCGGAAAAACGGAAGATGTATGACCAGTTCGGTCACGCAGCATTTGACGGCGGCCAGGCAGCCGGAGGAAACGGCTACCAGAGTACCGGCGGAAACGGGTATCAGGAGTATCATTTCGAAGGCGGAAATATGGACGACATCTTTGGCGATATCTTCGGTGATATGTTTGGAAACCATTCGGGATCGGGAGACCGGCATTTCGGACAGGGCAAAAAGCAGAATCATTCCGGCAGGACATTCCGCTGGAGCAATTTCGGCAAAGGATCCTCCGGATTTGAGGAAGGCAATTTTTATGGAGATGGATTCGGAAGCGGCACATTTGCCAGAAAGGGCTCGGATCTGAATGCGGAAGTGAATGTGTCCTTTGATGAAGCCGCGTTTGGATGCGATAAGATCATCCGCCTGCAGAAAGAGGACGGCAGCGTCCAGTCCCTCCAGGTGCACATTCCGGCGGGGATTGAGTCAGGCAAAACCATCCGTCTGCGCGGAAAAGGAATGCCCGGCACAGGAGGCGCCGGGGCCGGTGATCTGCTCATGCGTGTGACGGTGGGAGAGAAGCCGGGATTTGAGCGGCGCGGCATGGATGTATATTCCACCGTCCAGATTCCATTTACCACCGCCGTATTCGGCGGCGAGGCAGTGGTGAAAACCATCAATGGCCAGGTCATCTGCAAGATCAAACCGGGAACCCAGTCCGGAACGAAAATCCGGCTTCGCGGGAAGGGAATCGTGGACATGAAACATTCAGCCGTGCATGGCGATCAATATGTGACGGTTCAGATTCAGGTTCCCACCAATTTAAGCCGGGAGGCAAAACAAAAGTTAAAAGAATTCGAAGCAGCCTGCGGCACAGGCGGCGGGAGAAGTCATTCGGCAGCATAAGGCGGTGATTTCTTCCGCCTTTTTTGTGCGATACGCCCGGAGGACGACCGCCGTGCTTGCACGAGCAGGCATCCGACGGGCAACGGTCATCGAGCGGCAATGCCGCGAGATGAGCGAGGTATCGCGGCAATCGGGTAGGGGAAGGAATCTTCCTCTATCCGATCGATCCGTCCCATCTCAAAGCTGGCTCAAAATCTCGCCGATATCCCCGTTGATACAGATGGATTTCTCCCTGATCTCGTCGGGGGCGCAGGCTTCTTTCAAATTCAGGCAGGCATAGGAGGCATCCTTCCATTCATAAGTCATGCGCCAGAAATTGTACTTTATAATGGAAGGCGTGTTGAAGCCGACGGCCATCTCCAGAAACAGGATTTTTGCGTTTTTATGCCTGCGCAGAAATGTGTCATAGCGGTTGGCTGCGCGGTGCCAGCCTTCGTCCTCCACAAACGTGCTGTCGGCGCGCAGGTTCATGCTCATGGGGCTTTGGCATTTTGGGCAGTACGGCACCAGATCAGACGGAACGGTCCTCCTGGGAGCTTCCCCTTCCGGCAAAAGCAGGGAACCGTCCGGCGAGATACGAAAGCCCTGGGCGAGCATCATTCGGCGAATGGTGTCCTCATTGTCATAGGTCGCCTTATGGCAGGGTCTGCTGCATTGGAACAGTCCATAGTCACCCTGGGTATAGAACAGACGCTCCTTGTCAAAACCGGCTTTTTGGAAGCAGTGATCCACATTGGTGGTCAGCACAAAATAATCCTTATCCTTTGCCAGCTGATACAACTGGTCGTAAACAGGTTTTGGCGCATCCATATAGCGATTGATATAGATATAGCGGCTCCAATAGGCCCAATGCTCTTCCAGGGTCTGGTAAGGATAAAATCCTCCGGCGTACATGTCATGAAACCCGTATGCTGCGGCAAAATCTCCGAAATACGTGTCAAAGCGTTCTCCTGTATAAACCAAACCGGCGGACGTGGACAGCCCCGCTCCGGCGCCGATCAAAACGGCATCGGCATCCGCCAGCGCCTGTTTCAACCGCTCCGCTTCATCGCAGCAGCTGTTTATAGATTTCATAGTCGATTTTTTTAAAAACATTAAATATCACCTCCAACCCATGGGGATGTTCCCTTTGATAGTCCTGAACCGTCTGAACGGCGATTTGCGCGGCGGCCTCATTGGGGAAATGGAATTCTCCCGTGGAGATACAGCAAAAGGCAACATGGTTCAGATGGTACGATTCGGCCAGCTCCAGACAGGATCGATAGCAGTCCGCCAGCAATTGCCGGTCCGTCTTTGTGACGGCTCCATGGATGATGGGGCCGACGGTATGCAGGATATAGCGGCAGGGAAGGTTGTAGGCCTTTGTGATTTTGGCCCGTCCGGTGGGTTCTTCCTCCTGCTGCTGTGCCATGATCCGGGCGCACTCCAGCCGCAGCTGCACCCCGGCAAAGGTATGGATGGCATTGTCAATACACCCGTGACAGGGGACGAAACAGCCCAGCATCTGACTGTTGGCCGCATTTACGATGGCGTCACACTGCAGGGTGGTAATATCCCCCTGCCAGAGATAGATCCCTTCTTGTATCGGTTTTAAGTCAGCCAGGCGGGTGATCCCTTTGCGCCGGGTCTCCTCCTGCAGATAGGCATCCTGTATCTGCAGAAATTCTTCACTCGCAGGATGGGGCATCCGAATATTGAACAGGGAGCGAAGCAGGCGCGTTTGGCCCGCCTCGTCTGCCGGGATCTGCATCCCGGCATATTGGGGCTGCTCGTGCAGCAGTTTCCGGATTAAATATAAACGTCGATTGGTCTGTGTCATGTTCATCCCTCCAAAATCACAGTGTGATGCGGAATTGACATTCCTCTTTGTCCATCATACCGCCAGGTGAGCCAATCGTAAAGTACGCACGAAAAGGTGCCCTAGTTACCGGAAGGAAACGAAAACTTTCCGTTTGAATTCTGCCAAGTGGATTCGTCGGCAATGGTCTTCATCACATCCCAATGTTCGGCAATCTTGCCGTTTTCCACGCGCCAGAGATCATAGTAGCTGGTGTGCGCCCCGCCGAAGGTTCCCTCGCTGACGGCCAGTACGAAGCTGCCCTGGGCCAGTACCTGATGGGTGGTGGTGTAAACCATGGCGATTCCCTGTTTTGCCAGAGCGGCCAGCGCTTCTCCCAGACCGGAAACGCCGTCGGCGATGCCGGTGTTGTGCTGGATGTAGGTATCGCCGGAAGCGAAGGTGTGAATGAGTTCCAATGCGTTCTGTACATTTGTCATGGTAGATTCCTCCTTATGATTGGTGTGGCTGAAGCCAAACGGGTATGAAACTAAATGTTGTTTGGGTTATTCGTTATGAATATTCGGGAGTGAAGGCGCGGCCGCTTTCCTCAGCTCTTGCCCTTATTATAGGCGGCAAAGTTTCAAACGTAAAGTAAGCACTTTATTGTGGTGTAGTTACCTGAAAGAAACGAATGGAGAGACAAAGGGGGAGAGGAGTCCTCTGATTGACTTATGAAGGGGCGGATGCTACACTTTAAGTATCTGGGCGGAAGGACAAAAATAGTGGGTGCGGATGCCGAAAAAATGGAGAAGGGCGGGAATATCGTTATGAGAATGTTGTGGAAACTTACGAAGGAAGCGGCCCGGTATAAGGTGCTTTATGTGGTGGCGATTGTGTCTACCCTGTGCCTGACCGGGGTGAATCTGGCAGCGCCGAAGGTGCTGTCGGCCATGACCGGCGTGGTGGAGCGCGGCATGGGGGAAGGTTCGTTGGCCATCGTGATCCGGCTGGCTTTGATTTTACTGGCGCTTTACTGTGTGCGGATTTTGTTTCGCTTTTTGAGCAATTATCTGGCCCATAAGGCGGCCTGGTATCTGGTGGGAGATCTGCGCAGCCGGATGTATGACAAGCTGCAGAGTCTGGATTTGGGATTTTTCCATGATAAGCAGACCGGAGATCTGATGAGCCGGGTGGTCAATGATACCAGGGATTTTGAGCTTCTCTATGCGCACATCATACCGGAACTGATTACGAATCTGGTGACGTTTGCGGGCGTGCTTGTGATCCTTCTCACCATCAATTGGAAACTGGCGCTGATCACCTGTTGTCCCATTCCGCTGATTTTGGTTTCCGGCGTCATCTTTGCCAAAAAAGTGCGCCCCTTTTTTAAGGCCTCCCAGAAATGTATGGGTGAGTTAAACGCCAAGCTGCAGGATAATCTGTCGGGACTCCATGAAATCCAGTCCTTTGGCCAGGAACATATGGAAAGTCAGCAGGTAAAGGAAAAAAACTTTGATCAGGTGAAGGCCATGCTGCGGGCGCTTCGGGCCAGCGCCGTGTTCCATCCCAGCGTGGAATTTTTATCCTCGGCGGGCACGGTTTTAGTCGTATTTTTCGGCGGACTGTTTGCCGCAAGGGGGCAGCTTTCGGTGGAAGACATCGTGGCGTTTGTGCTCTATCTTTCTCTGTTTTACGCGCCGGTGTCGGGGCTGGCCACGCTGCTGGAAAATCTGCAGCAGTCTTTGGCGGGGGCAGAGCGTGTGGCCCTGATTCTGGATACGCCTCCGGCCATTCACAATGAAGCCCATGCAGAGGATATGGGAAGAGCAGAGGGGGCCGTTTCCTTTGAGCATGTCAGCTTTCAGTATAACCAAAACGTGCCTGTGCTGAAGGATATTTCTTTTTCCTGCAGGCCGGGGATGATGGTGGCGCTGGTGGGACCGACGGGCGTGGGAAAGACAACCATCACCCAGCTGTTGTCTCGGTTTTACGATCCCACCAAGGGGCGCATTCTCATCGACGGAAAGGACATTAAGGGTGTCACCCTGGAAAGTCTGCGCCAAAACATTTCTCCGGTGCTCCAGGATACCTTTTTGTTCAATGGTACCATCGCGGAAAACATCGGCTATGCAAGGCCCGAGGCGACCAGGGAGGAAATCGAGGCGGCGGCGAAAGCTGCCTACATCCACGAAGATATCTTACAGATGCCCCAACAGTACGAAACCAGGGTGGGAGAGAGGGGGCTGCGGCTTTCCGGCGGCCAGAAGCAGCGGGTGGCCATCGCCAGAGCCATCCTGCGCAATTCTCCCATCATAATCCTGGATGAGGCCACTGCATCGGTGGATGTGGAGACGGAGCGCATGATCCAAAACGCCATCAATCATATCGCCGGTACCAGAACCATCATCGCCATCGCCCACCGCCTGTCCACCATCCGAAATGCGGATCTGATCCTCCTCTTAAAGCACGGAACCATCGCAGAGCGGGGAACCCATGAGGAGCTGATGAAGCTGGGCGGCGAATACAGAAAAATGGTGCAGGCACAGGTGTGGAAGGAAGAAGATGAATGAAATGTTTATGGCAGCGGGGGCCGCGGTTTTGGAAAAAGCAGCTGTGCGGCAGCGCGTCCCCTCACCGTCCTTTGGCGTTGGGATGGCCAGTTCCTTCATGGAGCCCTGGGCGGGAGGAAAAGAGATCGACAAAGGAGGTGGGGGATTGTATAATGATAGCATGATAAGAGAAAGGATTTGTGCGGATGCACAATGTTTTTCATATTGGGAAAGGAAAAACTGCCGAAGCGGCAGAATGAGAGGAAATGATGCTGAATACGAAAGAATTGCCGGCTTGTCCGGTGGAGACAACGCTGATGCTGATCGGAGATAAATGGAAGGTGCTGATTCTGCGGGACCTGCTGCCCGGGACCAAACGGTTCGGGGAACTGAAAAAGTCCATTGGGAGTGTGTCGCAAAAGGTATTGACGGCGCAGCTCCGGGACATGGAAGACAAGGGACTGGTCAATCGAAAAGTCTATGCGGAGGTTCCGCCGCGGGTGGAGTACAGCCTGACGGACTTGGGACGCAGTCTGAAACCGATTTTGGATGCCATGTGGAACTGGGGAGAAGAGTATAAGGCGAAGAACCGGTAAATTGATCCATTTTTATATCAGATCCGTGTCTATGCCGACAGCGGAAAGGAGGAAGCATGCGACTTTATTTGGATGTACCCTATCAGGAAAAAGATCGGGCCAAAGCTCTGGGCGCCAAATGGGATGCCAAGGTGAAAAAGTGGTATACCGATGCCGAACGAAAACAGTATGTCAAATTTGCCCCCCTGGATTTTGAACGATGGGGACGAAGCCTACATTGCCACCGATTATCTGCATATCATCGAGGGACGCCGCGCCTGCTGGAAATGCAAAAAACAGACCCGGGTCATCGGCCTTGGAATCGGGGAATATGTCCATATCTATGATGACGGAAGAAGACCCCGCTATGAAATCGGAGAAGATTATTTGGATCCGGGGGAAGAGGTCCATCTGGCATGGACAGATCGAGAAGAAGAAATTCCGCCCAAACTCCTTCGCTATTTAAAGAAAAATTATTCCGTTAAAACCGGATATTCCAAAACCGCGGGAACGTGTTTTGCCAATCACTGCGACTGCTGCGGAGCCATACAGGGCAACTGGTTTCTGTTCGGCGAGCCGGACAGCCCCTTAAGTTCCGATGCGTACGGCACAGAACTGATCATCCGCATGGAACAGCTGAAAATCAAGGCCATCCCCATAGAGGACGACCTGAAGCTGAATTGGGATCTGGTCTTCTGCGACAACGATTATGCCTATCTAAAATATGGACAGTTTGAGGAAGTCATTTTGTCCGATGATCCGGAAAATGAATATGTCTCCTACGAAGAATTATACCGGGGATGAGAGCGGAAGAGGCTTTGCCGGAAAAGCGGCATGGAGCGCTCTGGGAGATGGGAATCCATGCCGGGGACAATGCAACAAATGAGCATTGACCCGCAATCAATAGAAAAATATACAAAGGAACAAGCAAATATGGTGCTGCAAAGAGAATGCGAACAAAAGAAACAGGGATGCGGCGGATGTCCCTATTTGGATTTTCCCTATGAGGAACAATTGAAAAAGAAACAAAAATATGTCAAGAAACTGCTGGGGAATTTCGGAAAGGTTCAGCCAATCATCGGGATGGAGGATCCCTGGCATTATCGAAACAAAGCGATTTCCACATTCTCCGCAAAAAAGGAACTGACAGGAAAACGGCTGGTCAGCGGAATCTATAAAGAGGGAACTCATACGGTGATCCCGGTGGATACCTGCCTGCTTCACCAGGAAAGATTGGATGAGGCCATTGACGCGGTGCGCCGGGCGGCCGCCTTCTGCAAGTATAAACCCTATGACGAAGATCGTCATACGGGGCTCATCCGTCATGTGCTGGTTCGCCACAGCCGCCTGACCGATGAAGTGCTGGCTGTGCTGGTCACTGCCTCAAGAGAACTGCCCGGCTCCCGAAGCTTCGTTAAAAAAGTAAGGGAACTTTGTCCCCAGGTGACGACGATCGTTCAAAACATCAACCCCCGCTCCACCAGCGCCGTGCTGGGATTTTCAGAAAAGGTGCTCTGCGGGAAAGGATATATCGTAGACCAGCTGTGCGGCATCACCTTTCGGATCGCGGCATCCAGCTTTTATCAGGTCAATCCGGTCCAGACAGAGATCCTGTATCAAACCGCCATGGAGGCGGCCGGGCTGGACGGCAGCCAGACGGTGCTGGATGCCTACTGCGGCGTCGGTACCATCGGTCTCGCCGCTGCATCCCGGGCCAAGTCCGTACTTGGCATCGAGCGCAATGGAAGCGCCATCAAATGCGCCATTCAAAACGCAAAAGACAACGGCATCACCAATGCCAAATTCGTCAATGCCGATGCCACCCTCGCCATTCAGAAAATGGCAGCCAGAGGGGAACGGGTGGACGTGGTATTTATGGATCCGCCCCGGGCAGGCAGCACGCCGGAGTTTTTGGAAGCCGTCAGCCGGATGCAGCCGGAAAAACTGGTCTATGTCTCCTGCAATCCGGAAACCCAGCAGAGGGATCTGAAAGTGCTGAAGGAAAAAGGATGGCAGGTGAAGAAGATCCAGCCGGTGGATATGTTTCCGCATACGGGGAGGGTAGAGACTGTGTGCCTCTTGAGCAACCGAAAATGCGCGGGCAATGAGCCAAAGTCGGAGCTTGCTCCAGACATTGGCGAATGCCGCGGCACCGCAGAAAGCGTGAAAGGCTTTCTGCGGAAGCCTGACACTCATGTGGATCTGACCCTGGATATGGAAGACTATTACAGGATCAAGGATCAGGAGAAAACAGTCAAATAAATAATACACGGAACTTAAATCGGCAGCTGCTGATGCGAAATGCATTGGCAGCTGTTTCTGCGTTATGGCGGATTTAAGGGAGGTGATGCCGTTGGGTTGTTGACAGCCGATGGCAGAAAAACAAAGGCATTTCTAAAGTAAATATTCATTTACGGTTTAAGGAGGCACATCTATGGCGATGAAAAAATTCAGAAATATGAAAGTCTATGAGCAGAGCGGATATCAGTATAAATCCACACCGGCCATCATGCTGAAAGGGCAATGGCTCCGTGAAGCTGGATTTGACTGCGGGACATCCATCACGGTTAC
>DVJD01000003.1 GCA_018710785.1 Candidatus Fimimorpha excrementavium | reverse complement strand
GAAAAATCTTAGTACCGCTACGTTTTTCACGAGCGAGAGCGCCCCGACAGGAAAAAGGTTCGCTCTCTCCGGCCGTCCGGGTTCTCACTTTAAAACTTCTATTCCTTCCAATGAGTTTCGCAATCGCCTATATATTTAAGCTTTTCTTTTGCCCCCCCTATTCCTACCTATGAGTTTCGCAATCGCCTACCTGAAACGTATTATTTATTCCAGGAATTACTTATTCCTTGAGAACAGCCTCCTCAAAAACACAAACATGGCAATGGCAAACGCGATAAAATATCCGATGGCCCCCAGCGCCGGAATCCCCAGTATCTTAGGCTGCATATCCGTCGTGCAGAGAATACTGGAGCTGATTAAAAGAGCCATGACCCAAAGTCCCATGACAAGATTCCGCACCAGCCGCAGAAGCAGCCGTTCCAGAGCGGCCGACGCGTGGAGATCCATATGCAGCCGCATCTGCCCCTTCAAATATCCATTCAAAATGTCGGTGAGGAGAGATGGGATGGTCACAGCCTTGTAGATGGAACGATACAGGTTCTTCCCATTGCGCTTCAGTTCCTGTTTCCAATCCCAATGTTTGAAAAAACTTCCTGCCAGGTGGGCGGAAGCGATCTGCACCATATTAATATCCGGCGAAATGTCCGACAGTACCCCCTCCATGTGGGTCAGCCCTCTGGCCAGCATGGTCAGACCGTGGGGCATGACGATGCCATTGTCTTTCATGACTTCCATCAGGTTCATCATCAGCTCCGCCACATCGATGCTTCCCATATCGGCCGTACCATATTTTGCCAAAAGGCTGCGGATTCCCTCATACAGACGGCTCTGATCCGGGTTTTCCTTAAATTCTCCCAATGCCAGCACGACTTCCTGGATCATGCCCACATCATTGGCGGCCACCCCCTGGATGGCTTTTCCGATCAGCTGACGGTCGCGCTCACTTAAGCGCCCCATCATCCCCATATCAATCCATACGATTTTCCCGCCCCGTATTTTTACATTCCCGGAATGCGGATCCGCGTGGAAAAAGCCATCGTCCATCACCTGCTTGATATAATGATCCACCAGTTTTGTCCCGATTTCCTTTAAGTCATAGCCGTTTTCCAACAGGCCTTCCTTATCATCCAGGGCCAGTCCATCGATGTATTCCATAACAAGCACATGGGTAGTCGTATATTCCTGATACAATTTCGGTGTCGCCGCAAAGGCCACGTCTTTATTTCTTCTGGCAAACTCTTCCATGTTGGCGGCTTCAGTCAGGAAATTGAGTTCCTCCCGGGTCACTGACCAGAACTCGTCCAAAACCATCTCCAGATCCACCACGCCTTTTAAACTCACCGGGGGCAGCAGGCGGACAGCCTTTCTCAGAAGTCCGATGTCCCTGGCCATGGTATCATAGATTCCCTTTCTCTGAACCTTTGCCACCACAGGAGAACCATCCTTTAAGATGGCTTTGTGCACCTGCGCGATGGAGGCGGAGCCCAGCGGGACTTCCTCAATGGAGGAAAATATTTCCCCCCAGTCACAGCCATAGGAATCTTCCATCACTTCCAGAACTTCCGAAAAAGGCATGGGCGTCACTTCGGAGCGCAGACGCATGAGTTCATCGCAATAGCGCCTCGGCAGAATATCGGAATGCATGGACATGATCTGCCCCAGTTTGATATAGGTGGGACCCAGCTCTTCCAAAATCAACCGCAGCTTTTCCGGGGTAACGCCCCGCGTTACCCCATACTTATGAAGCACTGCCGTCATCTCCCGAAGACGTCCCTTATAATCCTGCGATTCTTTTTCCTTCATCGTTTCTCTCATTCCTCCGCATGGGCGGCATTTGCATCAGGAGGGATCCTCTTCCTGACTCTTTTCCTGCTCTTTTGTTCCCGCTGGTTCTTTCGTATCTTCTTTCTGTTTTGCCTCCACCGCTGCAATTCTCTGTTTCAGCTGATTCACCTGCTCCGGCGTCATTTTTTCCAGAAGCTCATCCAATTCCTCCGGGGAAGAGGTTTTCACAGAAACATTAACATTTTCTTTTACTTTCTTTTTAATCGTATGCTTCAATTCTTCGTTGAGAGCCTTTCCCTGTTCCACCGTCAGCTCTCCTTTTTTTACCAGCTCCTCCAGTACTTCCTTTGATTTCTCACCTGTCACCGCCACAGCTCCGATTCCGGCCAGCAAAATTTTTCTGATACCTTCTCCTAAACCATCCATAATTTACACCTCTTTCTGTACAAACCTCTTGTTTCCTATGATTTCCAGTTCGCTGCCGTTCATGCGCCCGGGGTCATGACAGCAGAAAACAGGGTCCAAATCTTTGGCAAAAACAGAATGCATCCCACGATGGCCGCCATGACAGCGGCAATGAAGACGGCCCCGGCAGCCGTATCTTTGGCCCGTTTTGCCAGCGGCTTATATTCTTCCGTCACCAAATCCACCACTGCCTCCACTGCAGTATTGACCAATTCCAGCGCCAGAATCAGCCCAAAAAGAATGAGGCACATACACCACTCCGTGGCCGACAATCGAAAAAAGATGCCCGCCAAAACCACCAGTACCGCGGCGGCGCAGTGGATTTTCATATTCCGTTCCTGTCTGATGCCGACGGCAACGCCTTCCAGGGCATATCCAAAACTTTTGTATAATGCGTTCTTTTTCTTATTTCCCATAGGCATCGCTTCCCTTCTTATGGATTATTGTAGCAAAATGTCTGGACATTTTCCAGTGTCAAACCCAAATTTTCATAATATATTAAGATATCAAAAAAAGACAGCCATATGCATGTTGCCTGGCTGCCTATTTCCTATTTTTCGTACACCACCTGCATCAAAGCCAGCCCCTGGGCCGGTGCCATCTGACCCGCTTTTTTTCTGTCCCGGGCGTCGAAGATTTCCGGAATCTCCTGCGGGGACCGCTCTCCCAGCCCGATTTCTGCCAGCGTTCCTGCCAGAATCCGCACCATGTGATACAAAAAGCCATCACCGGTGAAGGTGAGATGCACTTCCTCTCCCACCTGCTCCACGGTGATGGATTCGATGGTGCGGACCGTGGATTTTTTCCCTTTTTTCATGCTGGAAAACGGAAGAAAATCGTGGGTTCCCACCAGTTTTTCCGCCGCCATGCGCATGGCAGAAAGATCCAGCGGCTTTCCCAGATGCCAGACGAAGTTGCGGGAAAAAACCTCCCTGTCTTTTCCCGTGCGGATCCGGTAGCGATACGTTTTGGAAACCGCCAGAAGGCGGCTGTGAAACCGCATGGATACCTCTCTGGCATCCACCACGGCGATGTCTTTCGGCAGATAGGCATTGACGTATTCTTTGATTTCCTCTGCGCTTTTTTCGGTCTCCAGCTTGGCATTGGCCGTCTGTCCATAGGCATGGACCCCCGCATCCGTCCGTCCCGATCCATGGACCTCCACTTCCCGGCCATCCAGCCGGGAGAGGACTGCCTCCAGTTTTCCCTGGATGGTATTTTCGGTGTTTCCCTGCTTCTGCCATCCATCATAGCGGGTCCCTTCATACTGTAAGACAAATTTGATATTCTTCATTTATTTCACTTTCTTCCAGAATTCATAATACGTATTGTCCATGTCATCTCCCAGGAAGCGGTACACTTCACACCGGTCGATGGTCTGCTCATCGGCAAACACCCCCGGATCATTCAGATACTCCGGCTCAATCATTTCCTGGGCAGCCACATTGGGCGTCGCGTAGGTGATATACTCAAAGTTTTTATATGCCGCATCGGCAGAGCAGAGGAAATCCAGCCACTTGTGGGCATTCTCCACATTCTGGGAGCCTTTGGTGATCACCCAGCCGTCAAACCAGACATTGGAGCCTTCCTTTGGAACCGCATAGGCCAGATTGGGATTTTCCTCTTTGCAGTACAGATATTCCCCGGAATAGATCACGCCCAGCGCTGCCGCCTCATCGATCATTTTATCCCGCACTTCATCGATGGCATATGCCTTCACCAGACGCTTCTGATCCCGAAGCATCAGCATGGCCTCCTCCAGCTGGCTCTCATCGGTGGTGTTGCAGGAATAACCCAGACGTTTCAGCGCCACCATAAACGCGTCCCGAACCGAATCCTGCATGATGATCTCATTTTCATAGTCTTCATCCCAGAGAATATCCCAGCTGTCCACCGGCTCGTGAACCATGGATGTGTTGTATAAAATCCCCACCGTTCCCCAGGTATAGGGCACTGCATACTGATTGCCCGGGTCGAACTCTTCCATCTTTTCCAGATAGGCTGTGCCAATGTTTTTATAATTGGAAAGCTTCGACTTGTCGATGGGCTGTACCATATCGTTCTGAATCATTTTTTCAATCATATAGTCGGATGGGCAGACCACATCATACATGCTGGTATCTGCCTGCAGTTTGGGAAACATTTCCTCGTTGGTAGTAAAGGTATCATAGATCACTTTGATCCCGTATTCTTCTTCAAACTGGCCGATCAGATCTTCGTCGATGTACTCTCCCCAGTTGTAAACGTTCACCACTCCGCCGGGATAGTTCCCCGTATTTTCCGCCCCGTCCCCGCATCCCGCAAGGACCAGGCCCGCCGCCAGACATCCCGCGGCCAAAATCCCGGCAGACCGGCCAAAACTCCTGTATTTCAATGCCATTTCCTCCTCTTTCAGACGGCAGTTTTTCGCTGTGTTTTTGTTAGCATTCCCGTTTTGCTGTTTTCTACGCCCGCGCCCGTTTTCCGCCTGTCTTTTCGCTTTTTCTCGCTCTGTTCTTCCATTTAGGTCCGTATGTTCCGAGGCACAGCAGAAGCAGGACGGAGAAAAACAGGATGGTGGAAAGCGCGTTCATGGACGGTTTAATCCCTTTTCGAACCTCACTGTAGATGAGGGTGGAAAGCGTATTGATCCCGGTTCCCTTGGTAAAATGGGTGATGATGAAATCATCCAGCGACATGGTAAAGGCCAGAAGATATCCGGATACGATCCCCGGCATCAGATCGGGAAGTACCACTTTAAAGAAGGCATATACCGGCTTCGCGCCCAAATCCAGGGCTGCCTCATACACCCGCTGGTCGGTCTGACGCAGTTTGGGAAGCACGCTCAGCACCACATAGGGAATGCAGAAGGTGGTATGGGCGATGATGATCGTCGTATATCCGAAGCGGATGCCAAACACGATAAACAAAAGCATCATGGCCAGGCCGGTCACCAGCTCGGAATTTAACATGGGGATATTGTTGATGGCCAGATAGGCATTTCTCGCCTTCCCCTTCAGGGAGTTGATGCCGATGCAGGCGATGACCCCCAGCAGTGTGGCCAAGGCGGCCGAGATGAACGCAATCAAAATGGTATTCCAAAGCGCGGACATAATCATCTCGCTCTGAAACATTTCCTGATACCATTTCAGCGAAAAGCCGCTCCACCGGCGCCCCTTGTTTTCATTGAAGGAAAATACGATCAGCGTCACAATGGGGGCATACATAAAAATAAAAATCAGCGTCATGTAAATCTGTGATAAAAATTTCTTCACTCTCATTAAAACGATGTCCCCTCTCCATTTTTATCGTAATGGTTCAAAACTGCCATACTGATCAGGATGAACACCATCAGGACCAGAGACAGCCCCGACCCCAGGTTCCAGTTGGCAGCCGTGGAAAATTCCTGCTCAATGATGTTGCCGATGAGCATAATCTTTCTCGCCCCCAAAAGATCCGAGATCACGAAGGTGGTCATGGACGGGACAAATACCATGGTGATCCCGCTGACAATCCCGGGAAAGCTTAAAGGCAGGATGATGCGCCAGAGCACCTGAAAGCCATTGGCGCCCAGATCTTTGGCGGCATTGATGACATTATCGTCGATCTTGCTCATAACATTATAAAGGGGCAGAACCATAAACGGCAGAAAATTGTACACCATGCCCAGTACGATGGCTGTGTTTGTCCCCACGATGCTGAACTCGGCCAGTCCCAGCTTTTCCAGAATCGTACACAGGATGCCCCCGTCGTCCAGAAGATTCAGCCAGGCATAGGTGCGCAGAAGGAAATTCATCCACATGGGCAGGATGAAAATCATCACCACAAAGCTTCCCTTTTTTACCCCTCCGGCTTTCAGGATCAGCGCCAGGGGATATGCCAGAAGCAGACAGACAAGCGTACACAAAAACGCCAGTTTCAGCGACAGCCAGAGGGCTTTTAAATGTTCCGGGCGGGCCATGGCCGTCACATTTTCCCAGGTAAATGCCCCGGTCTTGTCGGTAAATCCATAGACAGCGATCATCACCAGCGGGATGACGATAAAGGCGATCATCCACAGCAGATATGGTCCTGCCAGCAGCCGTTTCGTTTTACTCATTGACTCCCACAGCCTCCTCATCTTCCGATTCCGGTTTATTCATGATCTGAATGTCAAAGGGGTCCACATGGATGCTGACTTTGGTGCCCACCGGGAACATATCGGTGCTGTGGACCAGCCATTCAAATCCGCCTGCCATGACTTCCATCTCATAGTGGACGCCTTTGAAAATAATATGGGTGACGACTCCCTCCAGCGTCCCTTCTCCCGGTTTTACCAAATCCACATCCTCCGGGCGGATCACCACATCCACCGGACGGTTATTGCCGAATCCCTCATCCACACAGGCAAATTTCGCTCCCAGAATCTCCACCAGACGGTCTTTAATCATCACTCCGTCGATGATATTGCTTTCCCCGATGAAATCGGCGACGAATGCATTTTCCGGCTCATTATAGATTTTCTCCGGCGTCCCCATCTGCTGGATGTAGCCCTGATTCATGACCACGATATTATCCGACATGGTAAGGGCCTCCTCCTGATCATGGGTGACGTAGATAAACGTGATTCCAAGTTCATTTTTCAGACGGATCAGCTCATACTGCATGTCCTGCCGAAGCTTCAAATCCAAAGCCCCCAGCGGTTCGTCCAGCAGAAGTACCTTCGGCTCATTGACGATGGCGCGGGCGATGGCGATTCTCTGCTGCTGGCCTCCGCTCAGCGAATCCGGCATACGCTTTTCAAAGCCTTCCAGATTCACCAGCTTCAGCGCATATTTGATCTTATCCTGAATGTAAGCCTTGCTCTTTCCCTTGATTTTCAGCCCAAACGCAATATTCTCTCCGATGTTCATGTGGGTAAACAGGGCGTATTTCTGGAAAACCGTGTTCAGCGCCCTCTTGTGGGGCGGAACATGGGTGATATCCTGTCCGTCAAAAATCACCTTTCCCGCATCCGGAGTCTCAAAACCACCGATAATCCGAAGCGTCGTCGTCTTTCCGCATCCGCTCGGCCCCAGCAATGTGACAAACTGATTTTCATAAATTTCCAGATTCAACTGATCCAGTACAATATCTCCATCGTAGCTTTTTGTGATATCCACAAGATTAATCAATGGTTGTTTCATCCCGTCTTTCTCCTTTTATCGCAAAATCACTGCCGGACCTCCATGCATTCGCATTCCGGCTAAAAATTCGGCGGCGCGCTCACCCACAAAACAGAGGCCCCCGTCTTTGACCATATCCTATGTTTTTTATTGGCTGTAAAATAAAAGGACTCACCCTTTTTCACTTTGTACGTCTGATTTCCCAGAGCAACACAAATACTGCCGGAAATCACATAGCCGAATTCTTCCCCTTCGTGGGGATCATCCTCATAGGAAGCCCCTCCTGCCTCCAGCCGGATCAGAATCGGCTCCATCATATTCTTCTGGGCATTGGGAATCACCCACTGGATGGTATTGCGGAGGACTTCATCCGTCTTTTCAAAATAGTCTTCTTTTCCAAATACAATCTGTTCTTCCGGGCTGTCATTGAAAAATTCGTTCACAGTGGTTCCCAGACACTGCAGGATATCCACCAGCGTGGCGATGGAAGGCGACGTCAGATCCCTCTCCACCTGAGAGATAAACCCCTTGGACAATTCCGCCCGGTCAGCCAGCTCCTCCTGGGTCAGCCCTTTCAGGATGCGGAGCTGTTTGATTTTCTGTCCGATTTCCATAGTATTCCCCATTTCTATATGATTGCCGGATCATCCCCTCCATATCCCTGCGATGGGCAGACAAGGGGATTCCTTGATGTAATTAAACAAAAAGTTTAGTAATTCTAAACAACGGCAAAGCTATTATATCGTATCTCTCCTTTTTGTCAATAGATTTCTAATAATTATCCGGGACGAATGCGGGAAGGAACAGATTATGATAATGGATATCCGGACGGCGGCAGGGAAGCAAACCATCTTCCAGAAGGTTTTAGAAAACGTCGGTACTTGATTCTTTCAGCCCTTCGGGCGCAAAAGAATCTTATGTACCGCTACGTTTTCTATAAGCGAAAGCGCCCTGATGGAAGATGGTTTGCTTCCCTGCCGCCGTCCGGATCTCCATAAGATAGGTAATTTCCAAACGCAAACATGCGCCCAGTCACAGCTGCTGCTGTCTCCTGGACGCATGATAAAACCCGCTTATCGAATAAAGTTTGTTCTCCGGAACCTTTCATACTTGTCTTTACCTTTCTTTCATTATTGATGCTAGGTAATTGCGAAACTCTATAGGCCGCATAAATCCTCACTTTTTGAGCCCTACCATCTTCATTGCTCCTCACCAATGCTTTTGTTTGCGGAAACCATACACAGGCCGAAGGGAACGAACCTTTTCCCTGGCGGGCTTTGAAAAACGTCGGTACTTGATTTTTCCAGCTCCTTTAGAGCGCAGAAAAATCTTAGTACCGCTACGTTTTTCACGAGCGAGAGCGCCCCGACAGGGAAAAGGTTCGCTCCCGTCGGCCGTCTCATTGATCGCCGGACTCCGGCTGCCCGGCAGAAATCAGCTCAGCAAAATATTCCGGTCTGTGATAATCCGGCTGCTTTGTTCCCACCGGCGCATAACATCCCCAGTGAGGATGTTCCGTCTGATCGCCGCACTTATAAAAATTTCCTTTTCCCAGAATCGGTCCCTCCGGATCAAAATCCGGCACATGGCGGCGGATCAGAGAAAACGGAATCCGAAATGCCACATACCACCAGCCGTCTGTGCGGATTTGGTCCCGCTTCTGCTTTTCAATCAGAAAATCCTTTCCGGTCCGGTCTTTCATGTGGAATCTGCCATGGCGTCCCTTTCCGTATGCCAGATGCAGTACTCCCTCCGGATTCCATTCAAAATTAAAATATCCGGCATCCTCGGAAGCCGACGCAGGCTGGAAAAAGAATTCCAGGCAGGAATCGGTGCACACCGGTCCATTGTCCTCTGTCACTTCACAGCGAACATGGTCTTCCTCTGCCGCCAGATATACCAGAAACGCATCCGGCGCCTCAAAACAAAGGCCGTATGCCCTCGGCTGGTAATCGCCTCCCCACGGATATTCCTCAATCACCGCCGTCTCCCTGGCCGGACTGGCGAAAAAAACTGCCTTGGGCCCCGGCGCAATGCGTCTTCGAAATTCCGCCTCATCCTTTACTTTCCCCACATAATACGTTTTCATAAAGTCTCTTCCCCTTTCCTTCATTCGCTCATCAGGAATTTAACTTTCACATATATTTTACCTCAATTCTTTTTAGGTTTCCACATAATTCTGCCCTTTTGATCAATCCCGACTGCCGCTGTATTTTTTCCACTGTTTGAATCCATTCTTCCCATACGGTTTCCTCCTGAAAAATGATATTTGCCGGAAGCAAAGCCGGGGATCAAAAAACCGATTTTATAAAAGGGTATACTTTGAGCCTCAACTCGGCTTCAGCAAATACTCTTTTATAAAATCGGTTCGGATTCAAACCATATGTCGTAAGCAGTTTCCTGCTGTCTTCTATCATGGCACAGGCTGACCTATGCGTCAATCATAAAAATTCCGGGTTTCGGATAGAGGAATGGATCAGAACAATCCCTTCACCTTCGCCGCCAGATTTTCAGCGGTAAATCCAAATGCCGGGAACAGCTTGCTGTATGGAGCGGAAGCGCCGAAGCTGTTCATGCAGAGGACGTCGCCGTCCAGTCCCACATATTTTTCCCAGCCAAATCCGATCAGGGCTTCCACAGCGACTCTCTTTCTCACAGATTTCGGAAGCACGTGTTCCTTATATTCTGCACTCTGTTCTTCAAAAATATCCATACAAGGCATACTTACCACGCGCACATCGATGCCCTCTTCTGCCAGAAGTTTCTTGGCATCCACAGCCAGGGAAACTTCGGAACCGCTGGCCAGGATAATGGCATCCGGGATTTCTTTTTCAGAATCCTGAAGAATATAGCCGCCCTTGAGCGCTTCTTTGGAAGAGCCCTCCAGCTGAGGCAGATTTTGTCTCGTCAGTGCCAGGGCCGTCGGCGTCTCCTTCGATGTCACTGCGCTGTACCAAGCCGCGATGGTCTCCGTGGCATCTGCCGGACGGAACATATGGAAATTCGGCATGGCACGGAACATGGCCATCTGCTCGATGGGTTCATGAGTCGGGCCGTCTTCGCCGACGCCGATGCTGTCATGGGTAAATACAAAGGTCAGCGGAACCTTCATGAGAGAGGACAGACGGGCCATGGGTTTGGTGTAGTCACTGAACACGAAGAAGGTTGCCACATATGCGTGAAGTCCGCCATGGAGCATCAGTCCGTTTCCAATGGCTGTCATGGCCAGCTCTCTGACACCGAAATGCAGATTTCTTCCCTCATACTGCCCCTTGGCAAAGTCCAGCTCCCCGTTCATATGGGTCTTGTTGGACGGCGCCAGGTCTGCGGATCCTCCGATCAGGTTGGGCATCAGATCCTTCAGATGATTAATCACTTTTCCGGAAAGATTGCGGGTCGCATCGGCCTTCTCATCATAGGACCAGAAGTCTTCGCAGGCATCCAGTTTGGCTTTGACATCCGCATGGTAATACGTATCCCAAAGTTCTTTCATCTCCGGATATTTCTCACAGTAGTCCGAAAACAGCTGATTCCATGCTTCCTCTGCCTTGGCATGCTCCTCTGCCAGTTCCTTATAATGGGCGTATACTTCGTCCGGAACATAGAACGGCTCCAGAGACGGCCATCCCAGATTTTCCTTCAGTGCCTTTACATTTTCCTCACCCAGCGGTTCTCCGTGGGCGCTGGCTTTTCCCTGCTTTGCCGGGCAGCCGTATCCGATCTGTGTCTTTACAGTGATAAAGGAAGGTCTGGTCGTATCCGCCTTTGCCTCTTCGATGGCAGCCCCGATGGCAGCCAAGTCATTGCCGTCTTCCACCGTGATGGTCTGGAATCCGAATGCTTCCATTCTCATCTGCACATTCTCTGTGAATGCGATATCGGTGGAACCCTCGATGGAAATCTGGTTGGAATCATACAGCACAATCAGTTTGGAAAGTCCCAGAGTACCTGCCAGAGAAAAGGCCTCGGAAGAAATCCCTTCCATCATGCAGCCGTCTCCGCCCAGCACATAGGTATAATGATCCACCACCGGATAATTTTCCTTATTGAAAATGCTTGCCAGATGTGCTTCCGCCATGGCCATTCCGACTGCCATACCCATACCGGCTCCCAGCGGACCTGTCGTGGCTTCCACTCCCACCGTATGGCCATACTCCGGATGCCCTGGCGTCAGAGATCCAAACTGACGGAACTGCTTTAAATCTTCTATGGAAAGATCTCCGTATCCAAACAGGTGCAGAAGAGAATACAAAAGTGTGGATCCATGGCCGCCGGACAAGATAAAACGGTCTCTGTTTTCCCACTTCGGATTCTTGGGGCTGTGATTCATATGTTTTGCCCACAACTCATAAGCCACTGCCGCACATCCCAAAGGAAGCCCCGGATGTCCGGACTTTGCCTTCTGAACTGCATCCGCAGCCAGTATACGGATTGCATTAACGGATTGATTTTCAATGTTTCCCATTCCATTTCCTCCTAAGAATTCCACAAAATTATAATAATTATTTCAAACGGATTTTTTTGATTTTGTCCCCGCCGACGATGATATATTCCCTGTCAGAACCTCCGGGAAGCATCTTGGAGATCCCGTCCTCAAAGGTGTTTTCGTAGCGGGTCTTTCCACTGTCAGTCTGAATCAGACAGGAAGACGCTTCATACATCACAATCCGTTCCCCCCGCAGAAAGATCTCTTCCATATTGTCGGGAATCGACTCTTCCAGTTCCAATGTTCCGCTTTCACTATACAGACGAAGAACCCATTCCGTCGTGCCGTCTTCCTTCTCCTTTTCCACCACGATGCCCAGGCGGCTGTCATCATAAAATACCTTTTGGATGCGCTCGCTCACCTCTATGTTTTTCTGCTCAATATTGATTCGATTTTTCGTGGAGAAGAACGAAAGCATGTTATCTCCGACCGCAACCCCGCACTGGTCGCTCAGATACTGAACAAAGGGGATGATCGTATCGGATTCTTCATAATTCTGAAATGCGCCTACCACACGGTTCGGCACATCTTTACCCATTTCAAAATCATAGAACACCACTTCGCTCGTGGCCTGCCCTCCTGTAATCGACGTATAAGAAACCATGAGCTGCTGCCCGTTGGGCGATATGCTGACCGATGCCGGATATCCCTGGGACGCCAGCGGTGATTTGATATCAATCTCCAGCTTATTTCCCGACGAATCAAAATAGGAAATATAGGAAGACTCCTTATCCTCCGTCACTGCGATGGTCACCCCCTGGGAAGAAATATCGGCACTGGTGATCGGATACGTCGTATCCGCACGCCCCCTTTCTCCCGTGCTGTCACAGATGATCATGGACTGTCCTCTCTTATCGTAAATCACAAGGTAGCCGTCCGAAACGGCGGCACTGGGCTGCCTCATATCATAGGGAACCGACCATACGGTTTCTCCGTTGTCACCATAGCAAGTCGCACCGTCGCCGCCCAACTGCACGACGCCGTCTTCCAGGCGCACATACTTGGACGATTCTGCGCCAACGATATCCTGTTCCCATTCTACGCCAAAGGTTTTATAGGTTCGGTTTGTCTCATAAATATACACGCCAAGAACCACAACAGCCACCAGAACAATGGCTCCGAGTATAACCATCCAGTTCTGAAGCCGTTTCTGCTTTCTTCTGCGCTGGTAATCCTTATTTTTCTTCAGCTCTTCGCTGCTTATCACCTGGCGGCGCAGCTGTTTTTTCTTGGCTTCTCTGGATATATTTGTATCATTTGCCATTCCTGCGTTCCTCCAGGGACAGTATAACATAAGTCTTGTCCCTATGGCAATTGAATTTTCTGACCAATTGCAATGGCATTGGGATCGTCGATTTCATTTAATTCACAAATTTTCGACACCATATCCGTCGTTCCGTATACACTTACACTGATATAAATCAATGTATCCCCCGGTTTCACTTCATAATAGTGGATTCCGGCATTGACTTCGGTCTCCAGCTCCCTCCACTGATAATCCGATTCCATCTCCTTTTGTGTCTCTGTTTGACCTGCGCTTTCCTGCATCCCGCTGCTCTGCTCTCCTTCTGTTCCGTCCGCGTTGGGATCAGATGTATTACCGGCATCCGCTGTTTCATTGGCATCCAAAGCCGGCTGCTCCTGGGGCTGCGCTCCTCCTTGGTCCATCACCGTCGCGTTTACCGCCTGCAGCTGCTCTTCCACAGACTGTGCCTGGGTTGCCAGCTGATTCATCTCACGAAAACTGATATAATTGTTGATTCCAAGGACCAGCACCACCACGGCAAGCCCGACACAGACCCGATACATGACGGCATTGTGTTTCTGACCCGCTTCTTCCTTTTTTTCCATCATAATAGTTCTGAAATTCCGCGTCGTCTTATCCTCAATCACAGCATCCACGCGGGTCCCCTCATTTCGTTTTATCATGTATTCCTGCATCTGCTTATTTCTTTCATAGTAAATGTAAAAGCCGGATACCGCGTTCAGATCTCCGTCCCCTCCTGCCCATAGTTTTGTCTCATCCCTCTGGCATACCAAAAGCAGGTTCTCCCCTTCCGGAAATGCCTCGCGATGGATTTGCTGCAGAATCAGAAAATCCAGATTTTCCTCCTCCGCTTCTTTTAAAAACCAACCGCATATTTCCATCCCCGGAAAATAGACATCCATATCCTGCTGCGCCTGATTCCAGATCCTGTCATCGAATTTTGCTTCTTCCTCTTTCCCCCACAGATCATCCACCACCACAGCGCCATTTATAAACCAACACTTTTCTTCTTCCAATGTCACAGCTTCTCCCAGCAGAAAACCGGCTTTCGTCGACCGTCCATTCCCAAGTTTCCGCAAAAATGTATCCACGTAATCTTCTATGTATATGCGGTATAAGCTGTCCCGTTCCCCCATCTGACGAAAATTCCTTGGCAGTTTTCTGTTTTCCTGCATGACTCATCCTCCATTCTGCCGCTTTTTGCAGCGTTTCCTTCGTTCGCCTCCCGCCACTTCCACCTATTTTAATACAAACACTGTGCAAAATTTGTTGTTCTCTGGTGTCGAATCACAAAAATTGGCCGACAAAATACTGCCCTGCGCCAAAGATTTCCGGTTCTCATCCATTCTCTTCGTCATGCTGCCGGATTAAGCGGCATATAAATGGGAAAGACTCTTTAGATAGAACGGATGAAATTGAAATGGAGGATTATCATGCGATTGGATATACAGGAAACTTTTTATCACCGGGCCGATTATACGTTCTCCAGCAGTTTATTTGCAGACCAGCTTTCCCGTTTTGTCTCCTGCTTTGAAAAACGTCCCGGCCAAAGACCTCTGCTTTTTCTATGCATCGGCAGTGACCGGGTGACGGGAGACAGTCTGGGACCGGTTATCGGCTATAAACTAAACAAAATCTGCGGCCGGGAGGTCTCTGTCATCGGCTCATTGGATCACCCGGTACACGCTGTCAATCTCACACAGACCCTGGAGTGGATCCGTCTGAGAAAAGACAAACCGATTCTCGTGGCCATCGACGCATCCATAGGAATGGAGGAACATATCGGCTGCATCACGCTTAGCAACCGCCCGCTGAAACCCGGTCTGGCCGTCAATAAGGATCTCCCCGCCGTCGGTCACATCTCCATCACCGGGATCGTCAGCAGCAGGCAGGATGATTCTCTCTTCCCTCTCCACAGTACCAGCCTGGCCCTGGTCATGAATCTGGCAGACTGTATCTGCAATGGGATATCCCATTTTTGCTATACCCGTTTTTAGACCGGACAACCACTTCCTTGTTGAGAAAAACTATGCTATAATGAGTACTGCGATCGGTTTCTGACCGCGCTCAATCAACTGCTTTTGTTTCTGATGACAGAATACTTGGATCGCAGCGTCATACAGCAGTATGCCAGCATGTCGGATCCATGCCCCTTTTTCGGTATCCTGTTATCGTTAAGGCAGAAACATACGTACAGAAAGGATGAAATGATATGAATACTTACAAGACTTCTGGTGTCTGTTCCAGAGAAATCCACTTTGAAGTGGAAAATGATATTATCACCAATGTTCAGTTTGTCGGCGGATGCAACGGGAACACACAAGGGGTTTCCGCTTTGATTAAGGGAATGAATATTGATGAAGCCATCAGCCGGATCGATGGAATTAAGTGCGGCGCGCGCGGTACTTCCTGCCCGGATCAGTTGGCAAGAGCATTGAAACAATATAAGCAGTCTCACTAGACTGCAGATGGGAGCAGCAATGAAAAAGGTATTGTTAACCGGCGGAGGCACAGCCGGACATGTCACTCCGAATATTGCGCTCCTGCCGGGGCTGAAAAAAGCGGGATATGAAATCCGTTACGTAGGGTCCTACAACGGCATGGAGCGTGGACTGATTGAAAAAGAGGGGATTTCCTATTACGGAATCTCCACCGGAAAGTTCAGACGGTATCTGAGTCTGAAAAATCTTTCGGATCCCTTCCGGGTCATAAAAGGGTATGGGGAAGCCATAAAAATCATCCGGGACTATAAGCCGGATGTCGTATTCTCCAAGGGCGGTTTTGTCTCCGTTCCGGTTGTACTGGCGGCAAAAAAATGCCATGTTCCCGTCATCATCCATGAATCCGACATGACACCGGGACTGGCCAATCGAATTTCCATTCCGTCTGCCACCAAAGTCTGCTGCAATTTTCCGGAGACCATAGAAAAACTTCCGGCTGATAAAGCAGTGCTTTCCGGTTCTCCCATCCGCAAAGAGCTTCTTTCCGGAGATAAAAAAGCCGGTCTTTCCTTCACAGGATTGTCCGAAGATCGTCCGATTCTGATGATGATGGGCGGCAGTACCGGCTCCAGAATCATCAATCAGGTTCTGCGGGAAGCCCTGCCTGAACTGTTAAAGCAGTTTCAGGTCATTCACCTGTGCGGAAAAGGGAATCTGGATGACTCTCTGAGGAATACTCCCGGATACGTCCAGTATGAATATATCAGCAGAGAATTAAAAGACCTGATGGCAGCCTCCGACATCATTCTCTCCCGGGCCGGCGCCAATGCCATCTGCGAGCTTCTTGCCTTGAAAAAGCCCAATGTACTCGTTCCGCTTTCTGCTGCTGTCAGCCGCGGAGATCAGATTTTAAACGCCGCTTCTTTTAAGCGCCAGGGATTTTCCTATGTCATCCAGGAAGAAGATCTCAACGTTTCCAGTCTTATTCAGGCAGTCAATGAGGTCTATAAAAACAGATCCTCTTACATAGACGCCATGTCCAAAAGCAAACAGTCCAACGGCGTGGATATTGTACTGGGGCTGATCGAAGAACTGAGCCAGAAGCAGGGATGATTTCATTCGTGGTGAATCATTTCATAAAACTGCACAAAGAAGGGGCGCCGCAAATGCGCGCGGCACAGAATATTCTGAGCCGACGCGGCATCTGCGGCGCCCCTGTTTCCTTTTTTATTTATCGCTGTCAGGAAACGATATCAGCCATGTTCCTGCATATACTGGTCCATGGCATCTGCCACATGTTTGGAATAGGCCACTGCCTCCACCACGGTTTTGGCTCCTCTGACCACATCACCGGAAGCAAAGATTCCGTCGCAGGTGGTCTCTCCGTCCTCATTGGTGATGAGCAGTCCCCTTTCGTTGGCTTCCAGGCCCTTTGTCGTATTGACCAGCTTGTCCTTGGGCTGCTGGCTGATGGAAACGATGGTAGAATCCGCCCGCACCAGTTCGGTCGTATCGGAAAATCCCGTCACATTCCCCTCCTCATCATAATACACATCTCTGAAGATCGGACCTTCTTCTGTAATCTCCACCGTATCTTTGCAGTAGACAATATCCGCTCCGTCGATCATGGCATACGAAAGCTCTCTCTCGCTGGCAGCCGATGTCCGGCCTCTCTCATAAAACGTGACTTTTTTGGCTCCATGGCGCAGAATCGTCCGGGCCACGTCCATGGCAGCATTTCCGGCTCCGATGATGGCCACCGTATCTCCCAGATCATGGGCATCCGGATTGGCCAGATAATCAATGGCAAAATGGACGTTGCCAAGGCTTTCCCCCTTGACTCCCAGGGTCTTCGGTCTCCATACCCCTGTCCCGATAAAGATGGAACGATATCCGTCCCGGAACAGATCGCTGATCTCCAGCGCTCCGCCGATGGTCGTATTCGGCCGGATTTTAATGCCGAGACTTAACAGTTTCTTCTTATAGCGTTCCAATATGGTCTTTGGAAGACGGAAATCCGGGATTCCGTACTGCAGAACGCCGCCGATCTTACTTCTGGACTCAAAAATAGTGATATCATATCCTCGTTTGGCCAGAATGATGGCAATGGTGATACCGGCCGGACCGGAACCAATGATCGCCGCTTTTTTTCCGTTTTTCGGCGCGCACTTGATTTCTGCCTTATCGAAATACGTATCGGAAATATAATTTTCAATACTGCTGATATGGACCGGCTGCCCTTTTCTTCCCAGTACGCAGTGCCCTTCGCACTGTTTCTCATGGTTGCACACCAGACTGCAGATGACGGAAAGGGGATTGTTTTCCAGTACTTTTTCACCTGCTTCATTCAGGCCCACATGAAGAAAGGTATCAATCATGTCGGGAATCGGCGTACTGATTGGACATCCCTGCATACACATCGGCTTTTTACAGTGCAGACATCTTTTTGCTTCATTGATTACATGAAATGCCATACGATATTACTCCTCCCTAAATCTATTATTTTCTCCCAAAATTATTGTAACCCACACCAATACAGAAAGTCAATTTCAGAAAAATAGATATATTTTTCACATACTCACGATCCCATCCCCATAAAAGAAAATGCTGTCTCAAACGCATCCCCGAACCGGCCCGCCATGGGCCAAGGTTCGTATCCGCGCTTTGAGACAGTATTTACTCCTTTGTAATCCATATTGTGTCCGTCGGACACTTCCTACTGCTCCATCCCGTTTTTAATTTTCCGGGCGGTTTCGTCCCGTTCTTCTGCAGTCGACTCCGTCTGCGGCCATGTCACAATCTTCTCCCCGCCGTCATAGCGCGGAATCACATGCATATGATAGTGCATCACCGTCTGGCCTGCCGATTCTCCGTTATTCTGAACCAAATTGAATCCCGTACAGCCCAATCCCTTTTTCATGGCCATTCCGATTTTCGCCGCCACCGGAAGAATTCTCTTCGCATATTCCCCTTCCAGTTCGGCGGCATCTTTCATATGCTTTTTGGGAATAATAATCGTATGTCCCTTGGTGGCCGGAGATAAATCCAAAATCGCTTTAAAGTACTCATCTTCATATACGGTGGAAGACGGAATCTCCCCTGCTGCTATTTTACAAAAAATACACTGATCCATGGTGCTTTCCTCCTGTTCTCCAGATGGTCTCTTTTTCTGAATATATTTTATTATATCACAAGAAAAATGAAGCGTCCATCTCTACCTGGACCGTCCCAGGGCAAACGCGCGAGTAACTATTGTCTTCTGCCGATGCTCCACCGCTTTTACAGCTTCTTCTGATCCACCCAGATGAATGAGAAATCAGAAAATCGGATCTCCTGGCCCGGAAAGATCTGCATGCTCTCCTTTTCTTCCAGGATATGGCCGTCCACAAAGGTTGCCCCGCAAGAATAATCGGTCACATAGATGTCCTCCCGGTCCCGTTCAATCTCCGCATGCTTTTTTCGTATAGACGCATCCATGATCTGGAAATCACATTCCCCTGCTTTTTTTCCGATGACAAATGGAAAATGGCTCACTGGAATATTGGGAATTTTATCCGGCTGGCAGGACAAGAGGGCATACTTATGCTGCTCCTGTGTCTTTTCTGTCTCCTTATTCTTTACCATGGCCATGGGTTTTCTTCCGCCCGTTTTTCGCATCTGTCCTTCCGGCTTTTGTTTTGCTGCCTGGGAAGACCCATTCTTTTTTTCTGGGCGGTCGTTTTCTGTTTTTCCTTCCTTCTTTCGTTTCCGCCGCTCCTCTTCCACTGCCTGAAAGGTGTTTCCAAATACGTATACCATGTTGGAAGCGATAATCAGCAAGATAATCCCCGTGTACAATTCCGGATTCTCCATCCATGGAAACTCTCCCCTCAGATAATGGTATCCAAACCAAACGAACACCAAGATGGCCGAAAAAAGCGGAACCAAAATTTCCTTTATATTTCTCTTTCTGATGGTTCTCTCCGCTTGGCGCTTCGGCTCTGAAGCCGGTTTCTGTTCCTCCCTTGGCTGCTCTGTCTCTTCTTCCCGTTTCCTGAGAGTTTCCCGCTCACCGCTCATTTTTATCGGTTTCCCCGGCTCTGTTTGTTCTGCCTGCATCTCTTCCCGTTTTTGTGAGGTTGATTCCGGCTTCCGAAGCTGCTCCCCCGTTTCTTCCATACGCGCATGGTCTGATTTTTCCACTTGGTCTGATTTTTCCACTTCCTTGACCGGAGTTCTGCTCTCTGCTTCCTGGCGCAGTATGGGGGAATCCAGTGTCCGGTACAGATCTTCCATGGTGATTCTTTCTTCCAAACTCACCTGATACAAACTGTAAGCCAGGATAATGGCCTCTTTGTCCCCATGATCCGTTTTCTTTAGCACATAGGGAAGAAATTCTTTTATGGATTCCGTGAACCCTTCTGTTTTCTCGGGATAATAGCAAAAATACACAAATGCGCCGTCCAGATAAATGAAGCGGGGATGCAGCAGTATCTTTTCCTCACTCAGCAGATACTCTTCCAGCTGGCACACGGCCTGATACAGGCTTACGATCAGTCTTCGAATCGTTTCCGCGCGAAATGACGACCGCTCTATTACCTGTTCCAGAGAGCGCATGGATGTGATCCGATAGCGGTATTCCATACGACTGTCCACCTGCTTTACCGAACATTCCAAAAAATGTTCCAGCTGATTTTCCGCAATCATTCTGGTCTGATAGTCCCCTGTACCGCCATCCATACTGCCTTTGATTACCACATAGTCGTCTCCCATGATTCTGTCAAACGTTACTGTCTCCTTTTCCCCTTCCATTCTTTCATCCTCTCTGGCTTTTATTGTTTCATTCCGGACACTTCACCCTCCGATTCGCTGCGGACTTCAGCCTCTGATCTGCTGCAGAATTCCCTTGCACAGCCGTATCCATTCTTCCGATTCCATTTTCTTTATCCGAATTCTGCCCCGAAGCTGCTGCTCCTGGTTTGAAAGGAAAAAACTCCAGATTCCAGGGGGCAGGTTCCAATCCATCCGGTATTCCAACGTGACCGCATCCGCTGACAGCTCCGCCTGAATCTGGGGATGACTCCCCATGAGCAGCGCCTGGTTCAGCTCCTCCTCCACCTTTTGTATGACTGCTTCTTCCGTATCCGAAAAGGACTGCAGAATCCTCCATAGCATGCTTTTTTCCTCCAGCCGTTCCACTTCCAGCTCTCCCGTATCCAGGCTGACATTTTCCTGTACCTGCCGAATTCCCATCCCGGCCAGTTTTCTGCATATGCCCTCCGCTGCCGCTTTATCGTGGATATAGAACGCCATGATGATCAATGCTGCCATCGTGCCCAAGACGCAGAACATCACCCAGGCAGCTTCTATGGTATAGCTTCCCTGACAGATTCCGACAGCAGAATTTCCATGTTCCTTTCTTCTCCCATACTCGATTCCAGGACCTTTCCCAACGCCCACATATCATCCCCCCTTTCCTCCTTATTTTCCCATCCGCTACGCCAGCAGGGAAAGAATTCCCAGCAGCAAACAGCCGCCTGCCGTAAAAGGTGCGAATGGGATTTTGTACTTCCTTCCTTTTTTCCGAACTTTCATCAGAAAAATCCCATAGCAGGATGCGAGAAGAAGCGCTGCAAACAGCACCGTCAGACAATTCCATAATCCAAGCAGGCTCCCAACTGCCAGATACAGATAGGCATCCCCCTTTCCGATACCGCCCCGGGTGGCAAAACTGACGGCAAATAAAACACAGCCCGGAAGCAGTCCCATCAATGCCAAAAGCAGTCCTCTTTCCCACACCGCCCATGCGGTTCCTGCCGCGGTTCCCGCCAGCAGCCAAACAGTGGGCAGGGTTTTGCTCTTCATATCCGTAATACAGCACGGAGTCAAAATCACCGCCGTCATTCCCAGTCTCAGTATATAGCTCATGATGTCCCCTCCTGCATTCCGCATTTACTGCACGGAAGTCTTCCGGCTGCTTCCGATTTTTTTATGGTACGTATGCCGCGTGTCAGTGCCGGACATGCCACGCTGAAGTGATAGCGGTTTCCATATTTTGTGATATACACCCTCTGCGGTATCCCCTGCTGTCCGGATGCGGCACATTTTTCGCACGCACGGTACCGTTCCCCTGACTCATTGCGGCGGTGTTCCACTTCGCCGTAACGGACTTCTTCCAGCGACGGCCGAAGATAGGTGCAGTCCAGTGATACGTGATACACCGTCCCGGTATCTGTAATATAGACAATCTCCTCCCCCGTCTCTGTCCCTCCGCCTGTCCCGGTCCAGGCCCTCCGCACGCAGGTCTGCACGACAGTCAGCGGTTTCAGAAAATCCAAGTAGGGAATCTTAATCCGATAGCGGACCGTCAAATTAACCCGGTCATCCTCCTGAAAAAATGTGGAGCCCGCCATGGACAATCCATCGCTTCCTCCTTCAATCAGGGAATTATCCAGCCATTCTCTCCCGACGGCTTCCAGGATTCTGTTTTTGGCAAAGACTGCCGAAGCGATTCCTTTCGCAAAATCTCCCAGTACTGCGTCCAGCCCGCTTTGTTTTCCTTCCTCTCCATCCGTATCCCCGCTCAGGGATTTCACTCCGTAATAGTAGGTGGCCAGTTCCTCCCCTGTCTGCTCCATGGCCGTCTGTATCCTGGTCTGAAGATAAAACATCTGTCCCATGCAGAGGATTCCTGCCAAAACCAGCACAAATATCGGCAGAACCAGGGCTGCTTCCACGGTCAGACTCCCGAAGGCAGAGAAACGTATCCTTTTCTGCAGACCAACAGATCTGCTGCGTATCTGAAGCCATCCGGCATTTATTTTTCTGGGTACTTGGAGAGTCCTTTTAATTTTTTTCACTGGATAAATAATGTCTGCAGAAAAGGACACGTTTCTCTCCCCTCCTTTCTTTCGTTCTGCCGGGCGTCCGCGGCATTTTCCGAAGACGCCCTCCTGTTGACCCGCCCTCATGTACTAATACATTCGGCTGACTGAATACGCATACTCATACGGTCGGCCTCCGGATCCGCCAGACAGCCATGTCCATTGCGGAAACATTTTTCCGGCCTTCACGCTTATCCCCACCTGGACACCGAAAATGCATTCTCTCATAAGAAAATCCGGATTGGTTTTTCTCATATTCACCTGAACCATATCCATGGTTCTGTAGTATTTTTCTTCCTTATCTTCCAAAAACAGCAGAAGCATCAGATAGTCGGTATAAGTCAGTCCGTTTTCCCCTTCTTTCCCCTCAGCAATCGTACCCTTTAAAAGATCCGCCACCCCCTGAAGGCTTAAATTCCACTCTTCCTGATTCTTAATCAGACTGATTTTTCCTCCGCCCAGCAGCGTCCTGACATCCATGATGGATTCTCCATAGGCCCAGGCCCCCACCAAAGCGGCCTGGGTCAGCGTCACAATGGCCGGAATCAATGTCCACCCCATGATCGCCGTCGCCATGGCCAGGACTGCTTCCATTTTTTCCGGCGACTGCAGTATGTGCAGGATGTTCAAGCCTTCCCGTATCAGCAGCAGCCGGTTTACCGCTGCCTTCAGATTGGCTTCATCACTGTCCTTTCCAAATAGAATGTATTCCAGTTCATACTGGGGACCATTTCGTTTTTCTTCGGTGACAAAGGATGGGAAATACTCCGTCAGGTACACGTTATACAAAACTTCCCTCCCCAAATCGTCCAGTCCGTTTTGAAAAGTAAGCGGCTCTCCCTCGGGGATCTGTCCGGATGGCAGGTCTTCTGTTTCTATGGCTTCTCCGGACAGCGCAGATCCCCTGGGCAGCACCAGCTTCAAAAATCCGCCTGCTTTGATTTCTTCCACATCGCTTACCATACTGTCTTCCCATTCTTTTTCGTACCGCTCCTGATCAAACTTGTTTTCTTCCTCCCCCGTATTGTCTTCGATTTCCGTGTTTTCCAGGATGACCTGGGCCATATGTTTGACCGGGATATCCGTTTTGCGGGAAACGTTCGTTTCCCCCTGCATTCCCCAATCCGTCCGTATGGCTTCCTCCTTTGCGTCTTCCGCATCGTTTCTGGCGTCCTCCCCTTTTTCCAGAATGTTCAGCTGTTCCAGGATACGTTCTGCCTGATCCCCCACGGCATTGTATTTCATAAACTCTGTCACCAAATGGGCAAAAATACTTCCTTTCGCATCCACTGCCCGGATAATTTTCTGCGGATAAACGTCCTCGGCCGTCAGCGGATACCATGTAAAACCTGCAAATATCTCATTTGCCGTCCCCGAATATTCCTGACTGAAATAATCCAGCATGGTTTCTTTTATCTGTATCCCATCGGTCCCGCCGTCGAACAGAGTGATTCCATATTTCTCAAACATCGTCTTATCATATTCGGCAAATGCCGAATCCAGCGCCGATTCGGCTCCCATGATCATCTGAGCCTTCAGCCCCTGGATTCTGGCACTTTCCAAAACAGTGACGATCAGACCGATGGCAAGCAGAAGGCTCATGCTCAGATACACTGTGATGCTCCCATGTTTCACGGTCTCCCCCCTTCCCTGTCTCTCCTCTCATGTCTTTTCAATATTTAGATAATTGCGAAACTCTATAGGCTGCATAAATCCTCACTTTTTGAGCCTTACCATCTTCATTGCTCCTCACCAATGCTTTTGTTTGCGGAAACCATTCACAGGCCGGAGAGAGCGAACCTTTTTCCT
>DVJD01000037.1 GCA_018710785.1 Candidatus Fimimorpha excrementavium | reverse complement strand
TGATCAATGAAATGGAATACTATTTGGATTCGGCTTTTTGGAACGGCCTCTCTGTGGGGGCTTGATATGGGGTTCTGGCTCTCCATGGGCCTTGTGTTATTGATTGTGATTCTAATGAATGTCATCTTCTGGGGGATGAAGCCCAGGAATAAAATATTAGATGATTGCGAAACTCATAGGTAGGAATCGAGGGTTCCAAATGAGAATCAGGACGGCCGGAGAGAGCGGACCGTTTCCCCGACGTTTTTCAAAGCCCGTCAGGAAAACGATCCGCTCTCTCCGGCCTGTGAATATTAGTGATGGAACAGACGGATGCCCGTAAATGCCATGGCCATGTGGTAATGGTTGCATGTCTCAATGACATTGTCATCGCGGACGGATCCGCCCGGCTGGGCAATATAGGTCACACCGCTCTTGTGGGCGCGCTCAATGTTGTCCCCGAATGGGAAGAACGCATCGGATCCCAGGGATACGCCCGTCATCTGATCCAGCCACGCTCTCTTTTCTTCTCTGGTGAATACGGGAGGCTTTACTTTAAATGTCTTTTCCCACACACCATCAGCCAGCACGTCCATATATTCGTCTCCGATATAGACATCGATGGCATTGTCCCGGTCTGCGCGGCGGATGCCGTCCACAAACTGCAGATTCAGCACCTGCGGAGCCTGACGCAGGAACCAGTTGTCGGCCTTATTTCCCGCCAGACGGGTACAGTGGACGCGGGACTGCTGACCGGCTCCGATTCCGATGGCCTGTCCGTCTTTGACGTAGCATACGGAGTTAGACTGGGTATATTTCAATGTGATCAGGGAAATGATCAAATCAATTTTCGCGGAATCCGGGATTTCCTTGTTTTCTGTCACCACATTGGAAAGCAGCTCTTTGTTGATGGGAAGTTCATTTCTCCCCTGCTCAAAGGTGATGCCGAATACCTGCTTCTGTTCCAGAGGTTCCGGGCGGTAAGCCGGATCAATCTGAATAATATTATAATTGCCTTTTTTCTTCTGCTTTAAGATTTCCAGCGCTTCCGGTTCGAATCCCGGTGCGATCACGCCGTCGGATACTTCTCTCTTGATGATTCTGGCAGTATCCACATCGCAGACATCGGAAAGGGCAATGAAATCGCCGAAGGAAGACATGCGGTCCGCTCCTCTCGCTCTGGCATAGGCACAGGCCAGCGGAGACAATTCTCCCATGTCATCCACCCAGTAGATTTTCTTCAGCGTATCGCTCATGGGCAGACCCACAGCGGCTCCCGCCGGTGAAACATGCTTAAATGATGTGGCAGCCGGAAGTCCGGTGGCTTCCTTCAGCTCTTTGACCAGCTGCCAGCCGTTAAACGCATCCAGGAAATTAATGTATCCCGGCTTTCCGGCGAGTACCTGAATCGGCAGATCACTTCCGTCCTTCATAAAAATCCTGGATGGCTTCTGATTTGGGTTGCATCCGTATTTCAATTCTAATTCATTCATGCTAATCTCTCTCCTATTTTTCAACAATCCGGGGATGCTGCAGAATTCACACAGACACTCGCAGTGCGAATTCTGCGGCATCCTCCCATTCCTGCCAGATGGCTCTTTCTCAGTGATTTTTATTGATGATCCTGGTCTCATACGTTCCTGTGGCGATATCGATGAAGCGGACAAACAGAGATACCTTGTTTTCCTCATTCAAACTATTCCAGATCATGTCGGTAAATGCGTCGATGTCATCCGGAATCGCCACCACCTTCGGCTCTCCCTCAAAGCTGGGAAGCGGATTTCCATCGTGCATATACGTATGGATGAATCGTCCCTCGCCTGCCGCAGGGTTTTCGTAATCATAGGTGAAACGGCAGCAGGAATCCGGATTTCCATTGTTGCTCTTTAAAATGGACATGGTGTAGCGGTAGGTTCCGTTGGCAACATGCATCACGCCGGAGATTCTTGGTGTATAGTTCGAACAATCCGGTTCAAATTCACGGCTTCGCAGGGACTGTTCAAAGGTGAGCTGCATATCCATCCCGTCATAGATGGTATCCGTCTGGTCGCCATTGGTAACGATGGTCTTATTCCCCAGCACGCGGACCGGCGCATAGATAATCAGGCTTGGATCCACCAGTTTGGACGGATCAAATGCCTCTGTGCGGATGCCTTCCCCGTCTTCCACAAAAACACGATTGCGGCTGTTTTCACTTCTTCCCATGATAAAATATGCAGTTACCGCCTTGGTTCCGTCTGCGGAGCGTCCCAGCACGATTCCACGTCCCGGATAGGCATTGTTCTTCAATTCTTCCTGCAATGATAACTGTTTCATAAGTATCCTCCATTCTCTTTGGGTTTATGGGCGTATCACGCAAAAAACCGCCCAGGTACCCTTTCTTCAGGTGCCCAGGCGGTCGGCGATCTCATGTCCTCCCGGTATACACCAAGAGCCTTGTCTGCACGTACTCCCTCGTGGTACTCCACATCTTCCGCCAGTCATACGCGCGTTATCTTCGCCTATATCATACAATATTCTTCCTATCCGCGCAAGTGATTTTTGAAAATGAATTACGCAAGCATCCCATAGATCGCTTTCATATCCAAATGGTTTCTCAAAATCTCTGCCAGCTTATCATACTGCTGCTCCTTATACGCATGCCTGTCCCAATTCTTTGCCCCATCCGGTGTGATTCCTTTTTCTTTCAGTAAAATTTCCTCCAGTCTCCCGATCACCTCTTCGCTGTCGAAAAAGCCGTGTACATAGGTGCCATATATGCTGTCCCGGCAGCATCCGTCCGCCAGCGTCTGCCCTTGTTCTCCGGCGCTTCCTTTTTCCATGGTCAGCCATCGGATTTCCCCGGCGGATTCTCCCATATGGATCTCATATCCAGAAAAAGCAGCTCCCTCCAGGGCAGCGAGCCTTCCCCCTGTTTTTCCGATTCTTCCTTTTACGTTTGTCCGGGTCTTTTCCGGGCAAAACGAGGTCTCTATGGGCAGAAGTCCCATACCCCGGATCTCTTTCTGCCCCAAAGACTCCATCCCCCATTCATCCCGCACCGACTGTCCCAGCATCTGATATCCGCCGCAGATTCCAAATACGATGGTCCCTGCTCTGGCTGCTTTTAAAATCATGGCTTCCAATCCATTCTGACGCATCCACAAAAGATCCGCCATGGTGCTCTTGGTCCCCGGAATGATCACCATATCCGGCGTACCGAACTGGGCCGGATGGCTGACATAGCGAACCGCCATGAATTCCGACTGAGAAAACACATCAAAATCCGTAAAATTGGAAATCCTCGGAAGGCGGATGACTGCGATATCCACTGGGGCCCGTTTCTGCGTCTGCATCAGCCGTTCACTCAGGCTGTCCTCATCTTCAATATCCACCGCCATATAGGGAACCACCCCCACCACCGGATTGGGAATGTACGTTTTCAGCATCTCGATCCCGGGATCCAGGATGGTCTGATCCCCGCGGAATTTATTGATGATCAGCCCTTTGATCCGCTTCTGCTCTTCCTCTTCCAAAAGCATCACCGTGCCAACCAGCTGGGCGAACACGCCGCCCCGGTCGATATCTCCCACCAAAAGGACCGGCGCATGAAGCAGTTTGGCCAGCCCCATGTTCACGATATCATCCGTCTTCAGATTGATCTCCGCGGGGCTTCCCGCTCCTTCGATTACGATGATGTCATAGGCGTTTTCCAGTTTCCGGTAAGCCTTTAAGATCTCCGGAATCAGCGACTTTTTTTTCTTAAAATATTCCCTGGCAGGCATGGTGCCCAGCACTTCCCCATTGACGATCACCTGGGAGCCGATATCATTGGTCGGTTTTAAAAGGATCGGATTCATGGCCACATCCGGTTCCACCCCCGCAGCCTCCGCCTGCACCGCCTGCGCCCTTCCCATCTCCAGCCCATCTTTCGTGATATAGGAATTTAACGCCATATTCTGTGATTTGAACGGGGCTACCCGATATCCATCCTGCTTAAAAATCCGGCACAGCCCTGCGGCCAGAATACTCTTGCCGGCATTGGACATGGTCCCCTGTATCATAATTGATTTTGCCATATATCATTTCCTTTCTTCCCGGCTCCTTGCCTGATGCCAGATTTCCTCCCTCCGGACAATGCTCTCCAGACACCGAAGCAATTCCTCATTTTCCTCCCGTGTTTTCACCGCAATCCGATAGAAGGAGGCATCCAGTCCCAGATAATTTTCACATTTCCGGATCAGGATTTCCTTCTTCAGACACTGTTCATAAAGTTCCGCGCGATACGGATTTTTGAAAAATATGTAATTTGCTCTGGAATCAAACACCTGAAAGCCCAGCTTCTTCAGCTCCTGTTTCATCCGCCTGCGCTCCCCTGCCACATAATTTCTGGTTGTTTTTGCAAATTCCTCTTCCTTCAGCGCCGCAAGACCCGCATACTGGGCCGGTACGGATACATTCCACGCCTGCCGCTCCTTTTTCATCTTCCGCACCAGTTCCCGATCGGTACTGATTCCATATCCCATCCTAAGCCCCGGGATTCCGTACATCTTTGTAAAGGCTTTCAAAACAAACAGACGTCCCCGCTTTCGTTCTTCTGCCGATTTCCACATATCCAGAAACGAACACCGGTCTTCTTCCAAAAGAAAATCCTGGAAACATTCATCCACCGCCAGCACACAATTTCTCAGCCGACACGTTTCCATCAGAGGAAAATACAAATCCTTCGGACAAATCACACCGGTGGGATTATTGGGGTTGCAGATCAGGACCAGATCGATCACCTCTGTGATCTGATCCAGGATATCCGGCATGATTCGAAATCCATTCTTTTCCCGAAGAAAATAATATCTGCACTGGCACCCAACCGTCCGAAGCGCATGTTCATACTCGGAAAATGTGGGCGCCAAAAGCAGCGCATGTTTCGGTTTCAACGCCGCAGCCAGATGATAAATCACTTCTGCCGCCCCATTTCCGCATACAATCTGTTCCGGCAGCACCCCTTCTTTCCCGGCGATTCCATTCCTCAGCTCTTCCGCCTCACTGTCCGGATAGGCCGTAGACGCCAAAACCCCGCGGATCGCCGCCTCCCGAACCGATTCCGGCATCCCAAACGGTCCGATATTCGCCGAAAAATCCATCTTCACCCGATTCCGGTAAACATCCCCTCCATGCGTATACTCCATTTCCAATCCCCTTTCCGTCAATTGTCCTTCAGACGTTTGCGAAACGCCGGTACTTGTCTGTTGCCCGGCAAATGTCTTCTCGTGCAAGCACGGCGGCCGTCCTCCGGGCGTATCACGCAAAAAGGGAAGGTCTGCAACCTTCCCCCTCTGTCCGAATCAGCATTCACAGCAACGTTGACGTCCCAAATACATACAAAGCCGCGATCAGCACCAATACGACAAGGTTTGCCGCCAGTCCGAACCAGTCCAGTGTATGGCGGATCCTTCCCTTTTTTTTCAAACCCAGATATCCGAAATTTGCTCCTGCTATGGCAAAAATAACAATCAGGATTCCGGCAATCCCCAGAAGAGGACCCGCCTCTCCGTTTTCTTTATAAGAGATGACTATGCTGGCCGTAAAAGAAACCAACTCCAGCCAAATCATGACACAGGACAGAAATCCCCACAATGTCACTTTTTTCACGCTGAAATCAATATTATCGCGCTCTTTTACCTGTATATTTTCCTCCATATTTCCTCTCATTCCGCCGCACAAACGGCATTTCAGTCAGCAGGAATGCTGTGCGGCTCAAATTCCGAGACTCAGCCATTCTTTCGTATCCTGTATCCGCGGATTTTATGAATGACAAAATAACAAAAATATCCTATCATGCCTCCCAGTGTATTCAGCAGAATATCATCCACATCAAAGCTTCCCACCTTGGCCGTCAGCTGGATCGTCTCAATCACCAGACTGGCCGTCAAAGTCAGAAGCGTCACCAGGAACCATCCCTTACAATTTTTCATGACCACAGGAAGGAAAAAACCGAACGGCACAAATGCCACCACATTTCCCGCCAGATTCAACATCACAGCCTTCCATCCGAGGATATCCCTGTACTCCAGAAATCTCCGGATTTCCTTAAACAGCTCCAAATTGTAAATATATTCTCTCTCGCCGCTGTCTGACACTCTTCCCATCGCTTCCGCAAAGAACAGAAAATAAAACAGAATAATCAGATAGACGACGAACAGGATACGGCAGATCAGCCGTATCTTTTCCGTCTGCTTCAAATCCATTCCTCCGCATATGGGGTGCCGCAAAAGCCGCATAGTCACAGAAAAATAATCCTGCTGTCTGACTTTTGCGTCCCTCATCTTCCGCTTAAATCGTCATATCTTTTCGGGATGCCAATAATCTGGCGCCATTTACAACCGACAAAATACCGGCCGCAATACCTACTATCATTACCAACACACCGACTGCCAGATTGGCAGCCCCTATTCCTGTTACCCGTTTGTATTGCTTCTCGCTCATCAGCTGACCTCCTTCTTATCTCCATCCGCCTGCGGCATTTGGAAGCAGTCTTAGTCTTCTGCTCCATACTGTCCATAATATGCATCAATCGCTGCCTTCAGTGTATCATCAATGATAACCTTGCCCTTATACGGCTTATTATACAGATGTTCCACCACTTCCGCCATGGTGACGATGGCACGCACTTTGATGCCGTACGTTTCTTCCAGTTCGGCGATGGCGCTCTTCGTCCCGGTACCTCTCTCCATGCGGTCCACAGAAACCACCAGGCCAGCCACTGTGATGTCTCCCTGGGCCTTCAAAATCGGCATGGTCTCATTGATGGACTTTCCGGATGTCGTCACATCTTCGATCATCATAACGCGGTCCCCGTCATTGATTGGTCCTCCCAACAAAATACCCACATCGCCGTGGTCCTTTACCTCTTTTCTGTTGGAGCAGTAACGCACGTCTGCGCCATGGTTCTCACTGAGCGCGATGGCTGTCGCGACAGACAGCGGGATTCCCTTATACGCCGGTCCGAACAATACGTCGAAGTCCGTTCCGAATGATTCTGCTATCGCCTTTGCATAATATTCTCCCAGTTTCTTCAGCTGAGAACCGGTGCGGTAATATCCTGTATTTACGAAAAACGGAGTTTTTCTTCCGCTCTTTGTCACAAAATCACCGAATTTTAAAACCTGACAGTCAATCATAAATTCGATAAACTCTTTCTTATACTGTTCCATTCTGTACATCCACCTTTCCAGACTTGTTATCTATTCTATTTCACAATCCCAATCAGATCATTGATATCACTGCAGTGATGCCTGCGCATATAGTCTTCTATCCCCTTCACCGTTTCCACCGTGGCATAAGGATTATAAAAGTTCGCCGTTCCAATGGACACCGCCGTGGCCCCGGCCAGGATAAATTCCATGGCGTCATCCGCATTGGCGATGCCGCCCATGCCGATGATCGGAATCTGCACTGCATTGGCCGCCTGATACACCATGCGAAGCGCGACGGGCTTCACTGCCGGACCGGACATGCCGCCTGTTTTATTGGCTATGGCAAAGCACTGGCGCTCAATGTCGATTTTCATGCCGGTCAGGGTGTTGATGAGGGATAATACATCCGCGCCCCCGGCTTCCGCTGCTTTTGCCATGACGGTGATGTCCGTCACATTGGGACTCAATTTCATGATAACCGGCTGTTTCGCCTTCGCCTTCACGGCCTTTGTGATGGCTTCCACGGCCTTGGGATCCTGGCCGAAAGCGATGCCGCCTTCCTTCACATTGGGACAGGAGATATTGATTTCCAGCATATCCACCGGTTCGTCAGACAGACGCTCCACCACTTCCAGATAGTCCTCCGTCGTCTTTCCGCAGACATTGACGATCACTTTTGTATCAAACTTCTGCAAAAACGGCAAATCCCGCTTGATAAACACTTCCATACCCGGATTCTGAAGACCGATGGCATTGAGCATTCCTCCGTGGGTTTCCGCGATGCGGGGGGTCGGGTTTCCCGGCCAGGGCACATTGGCCACCCCTTTTGTCACCACTGCTCCCAGCTGATTCAAATCCACGAATTCACTGTATTCTTCTCCGGAACCAAAGGTACCGGATGCCACCATGACTGGATTTTTCAATTCCACGCCAGCCAGGGATACCGATGTTTTCAATTCCATCACAGCTCCACCTCCTCTGCCGCAAATACCGGTCCGTCTTTGCAGATTCTCTTATTATGCACATGGCTGTGGGAATCCACATCCTTGGATTTGCAGACACATGCCAAGCAGGCGCCGATGCCGCATGCCATCTTTTCTTCCAGAGAAATATAGCATTCCATCCCTTCTTCCGCCGCATATGCTTTCAGCGCGCGCAGCATGGGGGTGGGGCCGCAGGCGTAGATGATGTCCGCCTTCAGATGATGTTCCCGGATGGCATCCAGTACATTTCCCTTTGTCCCGCTGCTTCCGTCTTCTGTCGCCACAAATACGTCTCCGTATTTTCGAAAATCTTCCGTCAGAAAAAGCTGATCACGGTATCCAAGCACCATCTGCTTTTCACAGTTCAGCTCTTTTGCCAGCTGAAGCATCGGCGGTATCCCGATACCTCCGCCGATTAAAAAGGCTTTCTTTTCTTTCAGAGGGAATCCATTGCCCAAAGGTCCCATGATTTCCACCGGATCCCCTGCCTGATAGGCGGAAAATTCTTTCGTTCCCGCTCCGGCCACACGGTAAACGATCCGAAGCGTTCCCGCTTCTCTGTCGATCTCACAGAGACTGATGGGTCTTGGAAGAAGCTTTCCCCCGTCTCTTGTATAGACGGAAATAAACTGGCCCGGCACGGACTGGCGGGCAATCTCATCTGCCTGAATCCACATGCTGTAGATTCCATCCATCAGCATGTCCTGTTTCAGTACTTTACCTGTTAATTTTATCTTTGCCATGAAACTCACTTGCTCCTCATATATGTGATCTGAAGTCCGCTGCTCACTTTTCCGCGATGGAAGCAGAGACTTCCTGGATTCCGTTAAAAAATACTTCTGATATCAGCGATCATGTCTTCCACGGCTGCCCTGGATGCTTCTCCGAACCGTTCCGCTCCAAATTCCGCATATTTTTCCTGCTTATATGCTGCGATGATGCCGCGGGAAGAGTTGACGATGGCTCCCAGACCATCTTCATTGAAATACGGGCGCAGGGAATCTGCTGTACCTCCCTGGGCGCCGTAGCCCGGCACCAGAATATATGCCTTCGGCATCACCTTTCTCAGTACTTTTCCCATCTCCGGGTAGGTGGCGCCGATCACACATCCCACATAGCTGTAGGAGTCTCCCATGTGCTGTTCGCCCCACTGAGCCACTTTCTCTGCCACCAATTCGTATAATGGACGGCCATTCACCAGCTGATCCTGGAATTCTCCGCTGGATGGATTGGATGTTTTCACCAGGATGAAAATTCCCTTGTTTTCTTCTTTGCAGACCTTAATGAACGGATCAATCCCATCCAATCCCAGATATGGATTCACGGTGGCGAAATCTTCGTCAAAGGCCGCAAGCTTTTTGCTTCCCACCTGTACTTTTCCCAGATGGCCCACTGCGTAGGCGGCGGATGTGGAACCGATATCTCCGCGCTTCACATCTCCGATCACCACCAGGCCTTTTTCCTTACAGTAATCCACCGTTTTTTTATAGGCTGCCATTCCGGGAACACCAAACTGTTCATACATGGCCACCTGCGGTTTCACAGCCGGGATCAGATCATAAATGTGGTCTACGATCTCCTTGTTGTATTCCCAAATGGCCTCTGCCGCGCCTTCCAGTGTTTCCCCGTATTCCCTGAAAGCTTTGTTTACAACATGCTCCGGCACATAGGAAAGCATGGGATCCAGACCAACGACAACAGGAGCATCCAATTTTTTTATTTTTTCCACTAATTGATTAATCATATTCCCTCCATTATTATGGGCGTACGCCCCTTTCAATTCCAAAGTATTTTAATATATCTCCCCGGATTTTACAAGCCTATTTTCTCAAGTATCGTTTCTCAGTGGTATTCATACGCAATCGTTCCGTTTACAATCGTATACATTACACGACCTTTTACTTTGTGTCCCGCAAACGGTGTATTGTGCCCCTTGGAACAAAAGGTCTCCGGATCGATCACATATTCTGCATCGGGATCTATGATGGTGACATCCGCCGCTTTTCCTTCCATAAGGGTTCCTCTGTCGATTCCGATGACTTTCGCCGGATTATAACTCATCTTCTCCGCCATCTGAAGAGGCGTCAGATATCCTTCATTTACCAGATGGGTAATCGTCAGGGCGACTGCCGTCTCGGAACCCACGATGCCAAATGGCGCATCCTTTATGGACTTCTTCTTTTCGTCGGCATGGTGAGGCGCGTGATCCGTAGAAATCACGTCCATGATACCGTCCCGCAGGCCTTCTTTCAGCGCCTGCACATCCGCCTTGCTTCGAAGAGGCGGGTTCATCTTATAATTGGCATCGTCTCCCGGAATCTCATCGTCTGTCATGGCGAAGTGATGGGGACACACCTCCGCAGTCACGGCCAGCCCCTGTTCCTTTGCCGCTTTCACCATCCGCACACTGTCCTCTGTGGAGCAGTGACACAGATGCAGCCGACACCCGGCCGCCTTTGCAAGGATGATATCCCTTGCCACGATCACATCCTCCACAGCATTCCGGATGCCCGGAAGTCCCAGTTCTTTTGCTTTTGGTCCTTCGTTCAGACAGCCCTTTCCAACCAGATCCTTGTCTTCACAGTGGGCCATCACCACAATCCCGGCTTCTGCTGCCAATTTCATCCCTTCAAAATAAACGGCTGTGTTCATCACCGATTTTCCGTCTTCGCTGATTGCGATGGCGCCTGCCTCTGCCATCCCCGCAATATCAGCCAGCTCGTTTCCGCTCTGGCCGATGGTGACGGCCCCCACCGGCAGTACATGGATCGCCCCTTCTTTCTCCGCCTTTTCCTTTACCAGACGAATCATGTCCGGGCAGTCGGTGGAAGGCGTCGTATTGGGCATGGGGCATACCGTCGTATAGCCGCCGTGGGCAGCTGCCAGCGTACCGGTCTGTATGGTTTCCTTATACTCCTGACCCGGATCACGCAGATGTACATGCAGATCAATCAGTCCCGGCATGACATAACAGCCGGAAGCATCGATGATGCGGTCTGCTTCTGTATCCTTTGGGGCATTGACATCCGCAATTTTTCCGTCTCGAATCAAAATCGACTTCACTTCGTCCGTATGGGTAGCCGGATCCAGCACCCGTCCATTCTTAATTAAAATATCCATATAGCAACCCTCCATCATTTATAACGTCAACGCGGATATCAATCGTCCGCTTATTGCGCCTCATTCATTTTTATTCTGCCGCAGGGCGGCGGGCCGGAAATCCAAACGGCTCTCCCGACGGCTGCCGGTGCCGCCTGCTCTGAGGTTAGTATACCATAGGCCCCAATGGGGCGCAAGGTCGGATAGGGAAAAGCTTCCCCCTTTCCATGCTTATCGCATGCTTATCGCATGCTTATCGCATGCTTATCGCATGCTTACCGCATACTTACCGCACAAAAAGGGAAGCTCCCACCGTCTGCGTTTTTGCAGCGTGTTCGCTCCCCTTTTCTGCCTTATTGCTGTGATCGATTGATGTCTTCCAGCGCCCGGCGGAAGAACTGATAAAATCCCTTCGGCGCTTCCGTCACTTCCGACTCATCTGTGACCATATCATAAATATACTGACCGGTTTCCGGATCCAGGCTGAGACTGTCAATGGGATAGCCCTTCACCCGTTTTACATGGGGGACATCCGTCAGAATAAACGGTTTATGGGAAATATCCTCCCCCTCTTTTTCATAGATGTGATTTTCATCATAGATGAAACAAACGGAATTCCTATACTGGGCCACAAGACGCCCAAACTTTTTCACCAGACCCGCGTAGTATTCGATCATCTCCTGATCAGTCATATACTTTCCGCTGATTCGTCTGACATGCACGCCCGGCTGCCATTCATCCGGAAAATTCAGAAAATAAAGGCCGGTATCACAAGAAAATACAGGGCATTTCAGCACTTCATAATACGCATGCGCCTTAATTCTGGCATTTTCCAATGGCGTGTTTCCGGTTTCTCTTGCTTTCGGCAAAATAATGCCGGTTTCCTGCACACCCACAAGCTCCAAATCCAGCCCCTCCAGGGCCTTTTTCATACCGGTCAGCTTAGCCGGGTTTCCCGTCCCATAAATGATTCTCATGTTTGGCTATCCTACCCTTCCTGTGTATTCTGTCAGTCTCTTTTCTTCTGCAACATACTCTATCAGAATAGTATAGCACAATACCGGTGTTATGTCACCTACTTTTCTTAGTTCCCGCCATTCCGATGCTTTCAGCGGTTTTCATTCGTCTTTTTCTTCAAAATGGGCGCTGCCAAAATTCCGGTACGTCTGAGCTGATATTCATAGCTAAACTCTGCATCATTTGTCCTCCAGGCATTCGGCCCGTACCAGGTCAGTTTTTCATTGCAGCAGTGAACTGTTCCGAATGTATTCACACGGTTTCCAAAGGCTGTGACGGCGATGGTATGACGGCCTTCCAGATTTCCCAGGTCCACTTCATACGGAGAATAACAGATTCTTCCTTTTTCTTCTCCGTCCACAGCCACTTTCAGAAGCGACGCGCGGTATTTCGGTATCTGAATCCTGTATTCTCCACGTTTTGCGTCCACTTCACACTCATAGGTCAGATTGCCGCCGTAAAATGGCAGTTTCTGTGCGGTCAAATCGGAAAAGCCGATTTTCTCCGGCATGGGCACCACCTTTGCCTGGTTTCCATAGACTTCCACGCCGAAGGCTCCCAGCAGATAACACCATTCCACATTGGATTTTCTGGTATACGGGCTGATAATCTCCAGCCGATTTTCTCCGGTTCGGATCCCGGGAAGTTCCATGGTTTTCACGGCTTCATCCACATACCAGCCATCCGGCTGTCCCTTCCGCTCTTCTCCATTCCAGATAATCCGGGCCTGCTCCAGATCTTCCATGGCGAGTTTGATGGGCTTTGTATCGGTCTCAGACCAAAAGACAAACCGCAGGCGCAGCGTATGGATGTCCGCATCCTGGCGTTTTTTCTCCGTCCACGGCTGCGCGAAGGCCTCCATTTTCAGCGGCCATCCCAGACGGCGCCGCAGAATATTGTCAATGCGCAGCAATTCTTCTTCCGGCTGATATGCTTCCCCATCCAACGCATATTCCGCCTGATCCAGCATGAAAACATTTGGTTCTTCCAGGTGATACCCGGTCACCCGGGTAAGCCGTTTTACCTTCTCCCAGTTCTCACTCTGCCCCTCATTCTGCATTCTTTCGCCTGTCGGCTCCATGGATTCGTCTGCCTTCCTTTCCTTTAAATAATACAGCAGGCTGTCTTCCTCATAAAGGCGGCAGGCAATCGTTGTCATTCCATGGACATACACACTTGGCAGCGGTATTTGTTTTCCGGTCTGTGTATCCATTTTTATGACATCAAAGCAGCCCTTCACCCCGACGGTATACGATTCGCACAGGGGCAAGTCCCGATTTTGCTCCCGTTTTCCATTGGCGATGAACAAAATCCGGTCGTTCCCCAATTTCCGCATCTGATACAGATAATTGGCACTCTGCACGCCATGGACATCCTTCATCTCCACCAGACGGCTTTCCTTCACAGCCTCCATCAATGCGGCGTAGTCAAACGGAATCACAGGCAGATGCGCCAGCACATCCGGCAGTTCCCGCGTTTCGGCATCCACATACACCGGCTTCTGTCCCAAAAAAATTACCGTTCCGCCCTCACGTACAAAAGCTTCCAGCCGCTTGACTGTCGTGCCGCGGATCGTCACCAGCCCCGGTACGACGATGGTATCATACTTCATCTTTCCGGCGGAAAACTTGCCCGGCTCAGCGTCCGTATCTTCCAGAGACAGCAGCAGGGATTCGGATATGTAATCAAAATCCATCATGCCCCACAAAAGCCACTCGGTCACCTGGCGAAACTGCTGTTCCAGTTTATCCCGCATCACCTTGGTCTGCTCCTCCGGTCCGTAATACAGCCAGTAGCTTTCAATGGGATGGATCACACCGACTTTCACACAGGGTTCTCCGCTCTGAAGGGCGGTGTTCACCCTGGCGAAATGGTCCTCCACCTGACTGTATTCTCCAAACCAGGGGGACTGGTAAGAGATGGATGCGGGATAATCCCGTTTTGCTTCCCCGGCCATGGAAACCCATGACAAATGATGCACGCGGTGTGTAACCCCCAGAGCCGCCTGCCAGTCCCCCTGCAGCTTATGGCCGATAAAGTCAAAATCCCAGTTGGTCACGCCGTAAAGTTCACTGGTCACCTCATTTCTGCCCATCTGATGGGCAGCGCTCTGGGCCTGTTTGGCGGTCGTATATTCTCTCAGGTCACAGAGCATGTCGATACCCGGCACCTGGAATCCTCTGTAATGACGCATGGCCTCTGACAAAGCGCCGGTCTGAGAGCCAAGGGTAGGTTCCGCCATCATATGTCCGGTTAGAGCAATGCGGTGACTTTCGCACCAGCTGCCCAGCGTGTCTGCATAGGCCTCGGCGAACCGCTCTGCCAGATGATCGTGGTAATGGTAGCGGGTCAGGGAGATCTGCCCATCCGGCAGTTCCCAGAACACCTCCGGCAGATGATCCAGGAAACTTTCCCCATAGGTCTTGCAGAAGGTATCCTCAAAATCATCCGTATACGGAATCAGCACATCCTTTTTTTCTTCCGCCTTTCCAAGGGTCTGTTTGTGGGTAAACTGGGGCTCATCGGTAAAAATGGACGGAATCACCCCGCCGAATTCTTCGCCCACGGTCTGCAGATATTTCTCATGGGTCACTTCAATAAAACGTTTTGTGGCCTTCTTATCCAGTGTATTGACATAGGATTCATTGTTAAACCACGGACTCTTCGGAGACAATTCCAGGTAGGCATACCAGATATTGGTGCCCTCTTCCCCATCTGCCAGCCGCCTGTATTCGCTTAAATACCCGTCCTTCAGAGAAATCTCATACCGCGCCAGCAGACGGCCGTTCCCCTGCACCTTTCCTGCCGCCGAGGATCCCGTGATCCTATCCTTTTCTGTGCTGGTCCGGGTTTCCTGGCAAAATGGGGTAAAGACCAGATAGCGTCCCCGGTAGGCATCCTCCCTGGTCACCATACCGCCGCCAAATCCCGACGGCCAGCGGTCCTCGTCATACAGGTATACATGCATCCCG